>JALEUV010000017.1 GCA_022780515.1 Anaerococcus sp.
GCCTCATCACAGAGGAGAATTTCTGGATCTGACATTAAGGCTCTAGCTATAGCACACCTTTGCTTTTGCCCACCTGATAGCTCCCTTGGGTAGGCATCAGCCTTATCCTTTATACCCACTAGGTCTAAGAGCTTTAGGGCCTTTTGCTTTTTTTCTTCCTTGGATATCTTATCCCTCTTTATAGGAAAGATTACATTGTCTAGGACGCTGATATTATTTAAGAGGTTAAAGTGTTGGAAGATCATCCCAATCTTTTTTCTCTTCTCCCTTAGCTCTTTCTTGCTAAGGCCTAGCATATCTATCCCATCCACCAAGACTTGACCAGTGCTTGGTCTTTGGAGGAGGTTGATTGTCCTTACTAGGGTAGATTTTCCAGCACCAGAAAATCCCACAATGCCATAGGTATCTTGGTCTTCAATTGTTAAACTTACATCTTTAACAGCCTTGAAGCCGTCAAAGTCTACACTTACATTTTTTATTTCTATCATATTTTCGCCTCATTTAAAAAATCTAGAGCAAACTTACTACATAGTCCAAGTCCATAGCTTATCCCTTCATAGTCTAGGTCGAACTTATCTGTATGAAGGTCTGCCCCAAAGCCTTTGACCTCATCCCTTATACCAAACTGGGTATAGACCGTTGGGCAAAGGTCTCCGTAGCCATAAAAGGATTCTGATATAAAAATCGGATCTCTCTCGACTAGACTTCCTGGATAAATATCTTCCAAGCTCTCCCTTGCAAAGTCAGCAGCTTTTTTGTCATTTATCACCGGTCTTGCTACAAGTCTATTATAATCACTAAACTCTACTTCGCAACCATGGGCCTTGGCAGTAAGACTTGCTATATTTTTTATTAGGTCCAGGGCCTTACTTGCTTCATCAGTATCAAAAAATCTTATCGTCCCCCTAATGACTGCCCTATCAGGTATAACATTTGGTGCATCTCCACCTTGTATAGCTCCAATACTTAAGGTGATTGGCTTTTCTATATCAAGTTGGTTATTCCAAGCAGAATTTAGATTGGTAACAATATGGCTTGCTGCAATTAGGGGATTTCTTAGCTTATCAGGTCTAGAACCATGACCACCCTCTCCTAGGACTTCTATCTCTATGCCCCCACATCCTGCGTGGGATGCGCCCCTTGGTATATAAAACTTCCCACAAGAAAGGTCTGGGGTTTGGTGGTTGCCATAGACTAAGTCAAGACCCTTATCCCTTAGATGATCTACCATCTTTTCTATGCCAGCTCCAGTTTCTTCTGCTTCTTCAAAGATAAAATAAATCTTGCCAGATATTTCGCTTTTTAGATCACTTAAAATCTTGGCTCCTATAAGGGCTATGGTCATGTGGCTATCGTGGCCACAGGCATGGCTTACACCATCATTCTCTGATATAGAAGCCTTCTTGCCCTTGAGGTTTTCGGGATTTTCCTTGATGGCTAGGGCATCTATATCTGCCCTAATGCCTAGGGTCTTACCAGGCTTTCCTGTATCTAGGAGGGCAGTAAAACCAGTAGAGCCTTCTATACTCTCGACAAGTAGGCCCAGGTCCTCACATCTTTTCTTTAGATATTTACTTGTTTCGTATTCCCTAGAACTTAGCTCCGGTCTTTGGTGGAGGTAGGTCCTAGTAGATATTATTTCGTCTTTATATCGGCTAATTATTTCTAATAATTCAGTATTATTAATCATAGTTCACCTCTTTTCACATAAAAATAACGCCCCTATGTCAAAAACATAAGGACGTCTATTGCGCGTTACCACCTTAATTCACATAGGCTCACACCTACATGCTCTCATCAAGTACAACCATACTCTAATTCTATAACGGGAATTCCCGGATGAATCTAATATCGATCCACCCCATCAAAGACCATCTTCAACTAAGCTTTCATCTGCCCCTCTCAGCCTACCGGGCTCTCTGTAAGACTATCTCTTAGTTTACTCTTCTTATCTAACGGTTTATAATCTGATATTTAAATACAAGTATAATTTACCACCTTTTATCTAGCTGTCAAATATTTTTTCTATAAAATAAATTTATCTTTATTAGCTAGGCCCTTATTAAGATTAATCTAAAAGTGTCAAGATGCAAAATATTTTTAATTTTCTTAAGTCTTCTAATTTTCCTTTAAATTATAGGCAAATTTTTATTTTAAATGAATTTGTATTATAATTAACAGAGAAAAGGAGAAAAAATGGCAAAATACGATGTTAAATCTAGCGATGCTAGTGAATTTATAAATGATGCAGAAATTTTGGAAACTATAGATTACGGAAGAGCCAATTCACACAACCGTAAGCTAATAATAGATATTTTGAACAAGGCCAAGAAGGCCAGGGGACTTAACCACAGGGAGGCCTTCGTCCTTTTATCTTGTGAAGAAGATGACCTAAACGAAGAAATTTTTAACCTGGCAAGAGAGCTTAAGCATAAGTTTTATGCCAATAGGATAGTCCTCTTTGCTCCCCTCTACCTATCCAATTATTGTGTTAATGGCTGTTCCTATTGTCCCTTCCATGGTCAAAACAAGACCATCCCAAGAAGGAAGCTTTCTCAAGATGAGATAAGAGAGCAAGTTATAGCCCTCCAAGACCAAGGCCACAAGCGACTTGCCCTAGAGGCTGGAGAAGATCCTATCCACAACCCAATTGAGTATATACTTGAGTCAATCCACACCATCTACAATATCAAGCACAAAAACGGAGCCATAAGACGTGTCAATGTCAACATAGCTGCGACCACTGTAGAAAATTATAGGAAGCTCCACGAGGCTGAGATAGGAACCTATATTTTATTCCAAGAGACCTACAACAAGAAAAATTACGAAGACCTCCACAAGTTTGGGCCAAAGGCAAACTACGCCTACCACACAGAAGCCATGGATAGGGCCTTTGAAGGTGGGATAGATGATTTGGGCCTTGGGGTCTTGTATGGACTAGACTCCTATGAGTACGAATTTATCGGTCAATTGATGCACGCTGAGCACCTTGAGGCCAAGAATAACGTAGGCCCTCATACCATATCAGTCCCTAGGATTCAACCGGCTGATGATATAGACCCTAATGACTTTGACAATTCCCTATCTGATGAAATGTTTGAGAAGATCGTAGCCTGCATAAGAATAGCAGCCCCTTATACTGGCATGATAGTTTCAACAAGGGAGAGCCAAGAGATGAGAGAAAGGCTCCTAGAGCTTGGTATCTCTCAAATATCAGGTGGAAGCAGGACAACTGTAGGGGGCTACGGGAGTGAAGATGATGGCAATGAAGACAATGCTCAATTTGAATTATCTGACCATAGGAGCCTAGATGAAGTTATAGACTGGCTAATTTCTATGGACCACATCCCTTCATTTTGCACAGCCTGCTATAGGAAGGGGAGGACTGGAGAAGTCTTTATGTCCATAGTCAAAGAACATGGTATAGGCAATATCTGCCAACCGAATGCCCTCACCACCCTCGAAGAATACGCCATCGACTATGCGAGCGATAAGACAAGGCTTGATGCAGAAAGACTTATCGAAAGGGAGCTTATGAGTATCCCAAGCGAAGAAGTAAGAAGAAAAACTGTAGAAAACCTAAGAAAAATAAAAGAGGGTCAAAGGGACCTCTATATCTAAGATGAAGACACAAATTAGCGAAAGGGTTCACATAGGAATCTTTGGTGATACCAATTCCGGCAAGTCAACACTCCTTAACTATATGACCCAAACCGATACTTCCATAGTATCAAGCCTCCCTGGGACGACCACCGACCCCATCAGAAAGACTATGGAGATTACAGGCTTTGGCCCGGTCCTTTTTATCGACACAGCAGGCTTTATGGATAAGACAGACCTCGGCTCTATCCGCCACCAAAAATCAATCGAGCAAGTAGATAAGTGTGATATCTTTCTTTATTGCCTGTCTGAAGAAATGAACACAAGCCTTATTGACCTCCTAAAGACTAAGAACAAGCCGATAATTTACCTTGCCATGAGGGATGACTTGGGTTACGCTAGGGACCTAATAGAAAAGTACCAAGCCCTTAACCCAATCTCTGTCAATATAGAAGACACATCCGACAGGGATAAGATCTTTGGGAGAATAAAAAAACTTTTCAAAAGAGAAGAGCTTAGCTTGACCAAGTCCCTAGTCAAAGAAGGATATAGCGTCCTTTTGGTTATGCCCCAAGATAAGGCAGCTCCCAAGGGACGACTCATCAAGCCCCAAGTTATGGCTATAAGGGAGATTATAGACAAAAACGCAAGTGCCATCTGTACGAATTTGGAAAATTTAGACAGGTCTTTAGAAAATGCCAAAAAAATTGACCTCGTGATTTGTGATTCCCAAGTTTTTGCCCCAGTCTATGAAAAAATAGGAGGCCAGATCCCCCTTACATCCTTCTCAGTCCTCTTTTCAGCCTTCAAGGGGGACCTCGATTACTTTGTAGAATCAGCCAAGGTCCTTGATAAAAATCCCAAGAGGATCTTGATTAGTGAAGAATGTACCCACCCTCCTATAGAAGAAGACATAGGCAGGGTCAAAATCCCAAAGCTCCTCAAGAAAAAATTCCCTGACCTTGAGATTGACTTTGTAAGGGCAGATGAAAAGAAAAATTATAGCGACTACGACCTTATCATAAGCTGTGGGGCCTGTATGATAAATAGGACTGCTATGCTTAGCAAGGTAGCTAGGGCAAAAGATTTAAATATCCCTATGACCAATTACGGGATTACCATAGCTAAATTAAAGGGAATATTGGATAAAATCAGTCTTCCAGAATAAGAAAAAAGCTTAGACACAGGTTTTTGCCTAGACTAAGCTTATTTTTTAATCATATCTTCTTGTTTCTTTGTTGTAGGATATAACATCTCCCCTAGCAGTTACTATCCTAAAGCCTGCGTTTTTTACCCTAACTTCTAGGCAGGCCCTGCACTCGGCTGCCTCCTCTCCTGTGCAAATCTTGTTATCGTAGAGGGCGTAGGACTCCCTTACTGATGTAGGAGATAGGTTTGGCATAAGAACATTGGCTCCTGCCTTAAGACCTTCTTCTCTCCCTTTTGGATTGATTGTCCCAAGGGATGTGGTTGATGGAATTAGGGCATAGGGAAAGAGGATCCTCAAAATTGATATCAGCCTCAAGGTCTTCCTATAGGACCCATTGGCAAAGTCCCTAAAGGGAGTATCGTGTTGGGTAAGGTAGGGTCCTATTCCTATCATAGCAGGCTCCAATTCTTGTAAAAAGCGCAAGTCCTTGATTATCATATCGTCACTTTGGTAGGGAGAGCCGACCATGAAGCCCCCACCAACCTGGTAGCCGATTTTCTTTAGGTTAAAGAGGGCCTCCCTCCTAGCTTCAAAACTCATATCCCTTGGGTGGAGCTTATAGTAATGGTCCCTATCAGAAGTCTCTTGTCTCAAAAGATACCTATCTGCCCCTGCCTTATAGAGCCTCTCATAGGATTTATAGGGCCTCTCCCCTAGGGATAGGGTTATCGCTATATCTGGGTGGTGGGCCTTGATTTCTTCGATAATACTTACAAAGATATCGTCTGTATAATATCTATCTTCACCACCTTGGAGGACTATGGTCCTATAGCCTAGCTCGTAGCCAGTATCAGCTGTAGCTATTATCTCCTCAGGGCTTAGCCTATACCTAGCTATATTTTTGTTAGCTCCCCTTATACCACAATAATAGCAGTTGTTCTTGCATATATTTGAAAATTCTATCAGACCCCTGACATATACCTTATCTCCATATATCTCACGCCTTATCTTATCGGCTCTACGAGCAAGCTCATCATTTAGGGAATCATCCCCTATCCATCTTTTTAAAGTTTGGTCATCATAGTATTTAGTGTTTTTTAATTCCATATTTTCGCCTTAAAAATCTTTATAAAAATCAAGAGACCATCGCAAATGTCTATCTGCAACAGCCTCTATGGGTTAGGTAAAATAAATTCATTTATAATATACTGCTCTTTACTTTCTTTGCAAATATGAGTCAAAGCCCTCCCAGCTATCTTTACTAAAGAGCTTTAGGGGAAACTTTGATTTTTTAAGTTTTGGTATATAGCTTGTCAAATCTTCCCCTAGGGCTTCTTGGTAGGCCCTATAGTTCCTTTCAAATTTATCCTCATCAAAGTCAATCCTTTGGTCCAAGAAATTTTTGCCATATTTTCTTTCTTCTAGGACTAGCAAGAGCTTATCTACAAAGGCAACAAGGTTACTGTAGGGAGATGGGTCATGCTTTAAGAGGAAGCTCTCCAAAAAATCTCTCCTTGGGGCAGGCAATTCCCTATCCTTAAAATAAGCAAGGAGAGCCGTATTTCCTATATAAAAATAAGAGTCCTCCCTCAAAAGCTCATAGGTCCTATAGATAAAATCTTCACTCCCTTGAGTCTTTCCTAGATAGACCAAGGCTCCTGCCGCAAAGGCCACATCCTCATCTAGGCCCAATTTTTTTGCCATATTCTTTGAGCTAAAACCTAGGAGGTAGGCGTGGATTATCCACCTACCAAAGAAGTCTTCGTTAGCACTTGATAGGTAGTCTATAATCTTGTCCTTATTGGGTATATTTCCAAAATCTTTCTTATACATGAAGCTTTATTTTTCCTAGGGAATAAACCGTATCGTCTTCTGTAGACCTAAGGGCATACTCGATTATATCTCCCTCTCTCTTGGCATAGCCCTTAACGAAGTCCTTGTTTCTGATTTCGTTTCTATAGACTAGGTTTATATATTCTATGTCCTTATCATTTACTCCTGTTATTTCTTTTACATAGTCGAAGTAGACTCCATTATTCACATGGAGGTTGGTATCAATATCTGCCCTTCTAACTTGGATATCCTTCACAAAGTCTAGGTCCTTAGAGTATTTTAGTTTAGGTGGCCTAAGGCTTTCGTCTTCGTGACCATAGGCTTCTGCTATATTTGCTGGGATCTTTACTGGCCTTAACCTATCTATATCTATTAGCATAAAGTCAGCCCTCGCCCTAACAACAAGGTATCCTTGCCTTTCTACCAAGAATTCCCTATAGGCGTAAAACTTATTCATGTGAGTTGGGATAGTAGTGATTGTAACCTCATCATTTAGCTTAATAGGCTCTAGTATTTCTATATCCCACTTGTAGACAATCCACCTATACCTGCCCATATCTACCTTGTCTTCGACATCAACTTCTTGAAGGTAGCCAACATCTGACATGAGGGCTGATAGGTTTCTTAAACTTAAGTAGCCCTGGCTATCTGTTAGGATGTTAGTTATCTTGTAGGTTCTGGACTTTCTCATCTATTCTCCAATCTCTTCACTCAAAACTACAAGTCCCATATTAAAGACTTCGTCATCATCAAAATTATCAGGATTAATTTGGTAGGTCTTATCCTTGTTTTCTGCCTTGATATCAGGTTCTATCCCTACCTTGTTAATCTTTGCCCCACTTGGTGTGTGGTATTCGCTTACTGTAATCTTAGCTCCACTTCCATCTTCTAGTGGGAAAATCTTTTGAACTATACCCTTGCCGAAAGTTTTAGTTCCGACAAGCTTAGCCCTGCCCCTATCCTTAAGGGCTCCAGCCAAGATTTCACTTGCTGATGCACTATTTTCATTAATCAAAACAGTAATAGGGATATCATCGTGGCCCTCGTCACTTTCCTCTGTGACAATATCGCCATTCTTATCTTCTGTTGTAACAATCACTCCCTTATCTAGGAAGGTATCTGCTATATTTAGGCAAACATCCAAGGCCCCACCTGGATTATTTCTAAGATCCAAAAGCAGACCATCTATGCCCTGATCCTTTAGCTCCTTATATTCCTTGTCAAATTCCTCATCAGTTATATCATCAAAGGACCTAATATGAAGATAGCCGATATTTTTGCCATCTTCTTCAACAATCCTTGAATCTACTGTATCAACTTCAAGTTCACGTCTTTCTACTTCAAACTCTAGCTCTTCTCCCTTCGGATTATCCTCGCTAGTTCTTAAGACAGTTATCTTAACAGATGTTCCTTCATCACCCTTGATATTTGCTACAGCTTCGTCCATATTGCTTCCTGAATATTCTATTCCATCAACCTTTATTAGGTAGTCGCCTACCTCTATGCCAGCTTCTTCTGCAGGTGAATCCTTAAAAATTTGAACTGCTTGAATTAGACCTTCTTTGCTAGCTTGAACTACAACACCTATGCCCTTATACCTACCATTAAGAGATTCCATAAGTTTAGAAAACTCATCCTTGGTAAAATACTCAGTATAAGGATCTCCGAGGTTTGCATACATGCCCTTAAGTGATCCTTCGTACAAATCTTCTTCATCATAATCAAACAAGAAATTTTGATCTATTAAAGATTTCAAAAGATTCATATCCTTAATATGCTCATTTTCCTTAGATGCTAGGGAATTTTCAATATTTCCCCTATAATTTCCTCCAATAATAAAACCTGTAAACCCAATTCCCAAAACAAGAACTAGGCCCAGTATAAATCTTCCAAATTTTTTCATACTTCCTCCATAAATATATTTATATCATATCATAAAAATGGGTAAAATAATATTATATATGATAAATTTCTACCGAAAAAAATGAAGGTCTATGTTAAAACTAGTCCTCAAGGGTATAATAATAAAAAAGCGAACTGGAAAAATTAATCGAGGATTCAGAGAAACTTGTTAAACAAGCTGATGAAATACTAGATAAATATGAAAAATAGATTGAGAGGATAAACTATGATTAAGAAAAAAATTCTTGTAGCATTATTTACAATAAACCTTGCATTCTTGGGTTTATCTAATAACGGCTTATTTCAAAATACTAACGTAGTATATGCTGAAAATGATCAAGAAATAAAATTTAGCCAACAAGAAGAGCAGTTAAGGATAGCTGTAAATGATAGTGTTAATGTAACTAGTTCTGAAGTTTACAATACATTAACCGATCAAACTTTAAAAGCCAATTATCTGGATGCCGTAAATTACGGTAAGAGTATTTTATCAAATGTAAATAATTATAGTTTTAACGATCTAAGGGATGCCACATTAAGAATAAATGATGCAAAATATTCTTTGTCATCCGGATACAAATTAGAAGCACAATTATATGAACTGGAACAAGCAATAGAAATTAACCAATATAACGCTGATGCAGCTAGACTTCTACTTAAAAATTATCCTAATACAGTTAAAAATATAAGACAAGAATTATTAGAATTGCTCGACACTTCAAATAAATTAATAGCAAATGCAAAAGCTATATTAGCTCAATATAGAGAAGGCTCAAAATTTAATTGATGAATTAGAAAAATAATGGATTTATAAGAAGGGGACTTGAGAAAGTATTTCTTCCCCTTCTTTTTCTATCCATATTAAATTAAGACATAGTTAGTTAAAAACTAAGGAGGAATTTTGGATATAGGATCATTGTTAGTTTTGTCAGTCGGACTTGCCATGGATGCCTTTGCAGCTAGTATTTGCAAAGGGCTTTCTGAGGTGAGTCATTCTCTAAAAGATAGTCTATCTGTTGGGCTTTGCTTTGGTTTTTTTCAAGGGTTAATGCCTGTCATAGGATTTTCGCTAGGTCATAGTTTTGCAGCATCTATAAAGGCAATAGACCATTGGGTGGCATTTTTCCTTTTGCTATTCCTAGGTCTTGAAATGATTAAGGAAGCTAGGAATCCTTATTGTGAAATAGATAGGGGACTAGACTTTGCCAACCTTATCAAGATGGGCATAGCTACATCAATTGATGCCCTTGCTGTCGGTGTGAGCCTTGCCTTTTTGGAAATAGATATAATAAATGCAGCTACAACTATAGGAGTAGTAACAGCTGTCCTATCTATTATAGGCTTTAAGATTGGGACAAGGCTTGGCCTAAGGAGCAAGCAGATAGCAGACCTTGCAGGAGGACTAATCCTCATTGGTCTAGGTACAAAAATATTAATAGAGCACTTATTTTTCCAATAAAGATTACTGGTGGGATAGACTTCCACCAGTTTTTAATTACCATTAAAGTAT
>JALEUV010000119.1 GCA_022780515.1 Anaerococcus sp.
TTACTAAGTAAATTGGATAGGGCTATATAGTGGCGATAGCAATAGGGATACACCTGTTTCCATACCGAACACAGAAGTTAAGCCTATGAGCGCCGATGGTACTCGGAGGGAGACCTCCCGGGAGAGTAGGACGCCGCTAAACAAATTAGACTGAGTAATCAGTCTTTTTTTGTGCCTATTTTTAATAGAACATAAAAACTCAAAAACTTTGAAAAATCCCTTTTATTTTGAGAATGTACATACATCATAATTGCTAATACTAATATCCGATTAAACCTAGGCACATATCCAATCCCTATTAGTGATACATCTAAGCATTTTTTTGCTTAGTTTGTTTATCGTTTCTCATAATCTATCAACTACATCATTTAATGAATGAAATAATTCATTTTTAAATTCTCATAAGGGTCTGTAAATAATTTTGTGTATCAACCTAAATCCTGATATAAGGGTAAGGATCGTGTTTATCACACAACACACAAATATTGCTTACAACTTCAGGATTCTTTTTTGCATCGTTAACAACCTTAAACATAAATTCATCTCCTCTCATTAAAAATTATATGTAAGATTCCTATTTAAGGCTTGTTAACAAAAAACATTTTCATCAATTAAATTACATAACTTTAGCGTTATTAAATCAAATTTTACGAACGTTTTAGTATTAGTAAATTATCTTACAGGATTTTCTGAGAGTCAGAGTGCGGATGGGTCCTTCAAGATAGATACTAACTTTAAGGATGTGGCCTACCAAACTTATCTTTTGATTGTTGTAAATGGAGACCTTGATGAAAATGTGTTTGGCGATGATATGGATGAGAGCCTCCTAGATATGTTAAATATCAATTTTAAGGACAAGGAGATAATTGAAAATCTTATTAATCTAAGTGTTGGTGAGAAACAAAAGGTTAACTTGCTAAGGGTTTTGTCAAAGAATAAGGATGTACTTGTTTTAGATGAACCATATAGTAACCTCGATAGACTAACACAAGATAGGATTAGTAAATATTTGGAGTCTATCAAGGGAGATAAGACCATCCTTGCTATAATGCACTCTAATGATCTGGACCATATAGCTGATAAGATTATAAGAATCAAGGAAGGTCAATTAACTTTTGATAAAAATTAATAAGTGGAAAGTCAAGGTAGGATTGCAAGGGAGTCTGACCTTGGCTTTTTTGTTATAGACTAGTCTAGTAGGTTTTCTAATATTTCAGGTGGATTTTGTCTAATAATGGGTAAACTTCTATAAAGGTGTATTTTCCCCTTGGTGTTGACTTTTAGGGGGAAGTGTTATAAGATATAGGTAACAAACAAAATAAAAAATAAGCGAACATTAACAAACAAAGGAGGGCTTATGAAGGTTTATATTTCTTCAGATATGGATGGTCTTAGTTTAAAGGACGCCTTAATAGAGGAATTGGAAAGATTGGAATATGATTATGAGGATTTGACAGAGGAGGGTTTTGACTTTGTTGATTCTTCCAGGGCTGTTTGTGAGAAGCTTTTGGAAGTGGACGGAGTTTTGACTACTGGTTCTGATGATGCAAGCGTTGGTGTTGTTATTGATAAGTATGGTGCAGGATCTTATATGGCTTGCAGCAAGCATAAGGGTATGATTGCAGCAGA
>JALEUV010000062.1 GCA_022780515.1 Anaerococcus sp.
GTTATTATTTTCGTTTTTATGTAGCATAACTTCCTCCATCTTTAGTATATTTATACCCAAAGATGGCTTGATTTAAGCGTTTGCCGCATAGAAAAAGTAGACGAATTTGTGTTTTTCATCTACTTTGTCTACAGTCTGAGACCCCTCAGAGGGTCTTTTATTTATGTATCTTAATCATCAACTAGGTCTAGGGATATTTCAATGGCATTATCGATCTTATCCATTATGTCCTCATCAAATGATCCAATCTTATCCCTAAGTCGTCTTTTATCAATTGTTCTAAGCTGTTCTAATAGAGCAACTGAATTTTTGGGTAGGCCGTATTCATTTCCTTTGAGTTTTACATGGGTAGGAAGTTTAGCTTTGTTTAACTGACTTGTTATAGGTGCAATAATAATAGTAGGGGAATACTTGTTTCCTATATTATTTTGGACTATTATAACAGGTCTCACACCTCCTTGCTCACTACCAACTACAGGAGATAAATCGGCATAAAATAAATCTCCCCTCTTAATCTTCATAAATTTCTCCTAAATAATCATCAACTTCAACTACTTTATCATTTTTTATATAAAGTCTAGGAATTCTCATATCCAAGGCAGTCATAAGTTCATAGGGAATGGTTGCAATTTTATTGGCCTCGATGTAGATATCATCGTAAAATATAACCTCATCTCCAATATTTACATCAATATTGCTAACATCAACCATTATTTGATCCATGCAAACCCTACCTACTACCCTTGCATGACTTCCCTTAATCAAAACCTCTCCAAGGTTAGAAAAAGCCCTAAAATACCCATCAGCATAGCCAACAGGTATAGTAGCTATTTTCATCTTTTTGTCTGCTATAAAACTCCTACCATAAGAAACCGATGTTCCCTCATCAATCTCCTTTACATGGCTAACTATTGACTTGAATTTAAAACAAGGTTCTAGGTAGATATCCTTCCTCTCTCTCATATAATCAGATGGATAAAGCCCATACATAGCAATCCCAATTCTTGCCATATCGTAATTTGACCTCAACCTTATAAAGCCTGCAGAATTATCTATATGAACAAGGTCAAATTTAAAGTCCCCTTCTAAGTCTCTAAGAACATTTGAAAAAATCCTCTCTTGGTCTTTAGTAAAGGTCAAGTCTTTTTCATCTGCAGTCGAAAAGTGGCTAAATATTCCCTTAATATTGAGATTTTTTAGCCTTTTAAGCTCTCTTATTTTATCAAGTTCATAGAATCTAAATCCGATACGACTATGGCCAGTATCAATAGCTAGGTGGCAGTTAATTATCTCATCTAAAGTATTATTAATTTCTTTAGCTAGAGATAAATCATAAATCGAAATGTCTATATCAAGATCTAGACACTTTTTAACATCTTGTGGGCTGACATAACCAAGAACCAAGATTGGTTTCTTGATGCCAGAATATCTTAAAGACCTTGCTTCTTCAAACCTTGCTACAGCAAAATAGGAAACATATTTTTCTATATGCTTTGCTATAGGAACAGCTCCCAGGCCATAGGCGTTGGCTTTGACTACAGCACATATATCAACGTCTTTATTTATATTATGGATTTTTTCAATGTTCCCAATAATCTTATCTATATCAATTTCAATATAATTAGTTAACATAACTACCTCAAATATTTAATAGCAGAAGATATATGACTTACAATATCACTTGCTATTAAAGAATCTTCTCCGATTTCTATAGATGCTAGGTCTCCTGCAAGGGAATGTAGGTAAACCCCTAGTCTTGCTGCATCATAAGGCTCTAACCTAGAGGATAAACTGCCTATAACCCCACTTAAGACATCTCCGGAACCTGCAGTAGCCATACCCGGATTACCTAATTTATTTATGTAAATTTTGTAACCATCAGTTACAAGGGTCTCTTCAGATTTCAAAACCAAAACCACCTTATTCTTTCTAGCAAAGTCTTTGGCTATATCTTCCCTATTTTTATTTATTTCCTTAATAGGAATATTGGATAATCTCTCAAACTCTTTAAGGTGTGGAGTTAATATAATATTTTCCTTTTTTAGAATTACATCTAGATTGCCTGATAAAGCATTTAAACCATCAGCATCTATAAGTATTGTACCACTAAATTTAGATATTAGCTTTTCAATTAGGTAAATTAGGGTCTTATTTTTGCCCATACCTGGCCCTATGACTAGGCTATCCTTATCGAAAAGGTATTCTTCTAGAAGTTTTGCATTCTCTTCATTATCCTCTATGTTATAGCTAGCAAGGGGCAAGATAATTTGCTCTACTGCCTTAATTTGCATAATTTCATAGATAGACCTAGGGACTATATTGTAGACAAGGCCTGACCCAGTCCTTAGGGCTGCAGATGATGCAAGATAGATAGACCCTGTCATCCCATCAGATCCACCAAGTATCGCAAGCCTACCATAGGTACCCTTATGACTAGCTTTTTTTCTCTTAGGCAAAAGTTTCTTAAAGTCATTTAAGGTCCTGGTATCTAAAGCAATCTCGTTCTTAGCTTCTTTTTTTAGACATATAGCTACTGCATAGTCTTTATCATGACTAATAGATAGGCAGTCCTTTGTATCCTTGCCATTAATTTGAACATGGGGAATTCTATTTGTGTGGAGGATTTCGATTTTTTTATGAACTATATAGGAAAGGTTTAAACCATAGGCCTTTATAACAGCTTCTTTAGCAGCAAATATCCCCCCAAGGGTCTGGAAGGTATTTTTCTTTGAGAGGGCATAGGCGAGTTCTTTTGCTGTAAAAATTCTATGTATGAAAACTTCTCCCTTTTCTTTAATTTTCTTTATATCAACTATATCAATACCTATCATAAAACCTGCCTTTAATTATAAAAGTTCTAATATTAAATCTCACTAATTCTAACTTTAACCAAGCAAAAGAGCTAAGGGAGTGATTTTATTTCCTCCACTAGCCCTTTCCAATTAGATAATTTGTCCCTTATCATTTTTTAAGTAAGGAGGTTTTTATTAATAAAATCCACCTAGTCCCTAAGTTTTTCTTGTAATAACTTGTTAATTTCTTGAGGGTTTCCCTTACCCTTGGTTTTCTTCATGGATTGACCCACTAGGTAGCCTAGGGCCCTATCTTTTCCTGCCTTGAAGTCTGCTATTGATTCAGGGTTTTCTTTCAATACTTCATCTACAACTTCTTCTAGGAAGGATGAGTCTGATATTTGTAGAAGATTCCTATCCTTGGCTAGTACTTCTGGATCATCATCGCTTTCAAATATTTCCTTAAGTAGTTTTTTGGCAACCTTGTTATTTACCTTATTTTCATTAGAAAGCTTGATTAATTTGGCAAGGTTTTCTACTGATAGGTTCATATCACTTACAGATACTTCACTTTCATTTAGCCACCTAGAAAGCTCTGTCAATATCCAATTAGCTACAGACTTGCTATCCTTTACAAGCTCGTTTGTTTGTTCGAATAGGCTAGCGAGCTCTCTGTCATTTGCTAGTAAATTAGCATCATATTCGCTTAGCTTGTATTCGTCTATATATCTTTTTTCTTTATCTTTTGGAAGTTCAGGTAAGTTCTCCCTGATATTATCAATATATTCATCACTAAGATTTATTTCTGGTATATCGGCTTCCACAGAGAACCTATAGTCATTGCCAGTTTCCTTATTTCTCATATGGATTGTTTGACCTTGATCATCATCCCATCTTCTAGTTTGTTTTACGCCGATTTCACCCTTTTCTAACTCTATTCTTTGTCTTTCTTCTTCAAATTTTAGAGCATTTTCTATGGCCTTAATTGAGTTAATGTTCTTAATTTCTGCTATAGCACTTCTCTTTCCAGTATCAAGGTCTTCCATATTTATATTTACGTCTACACGCATAGAACCTTGTGCCATTATGCAATCTGATATATCTAAGAATCTAAGTGTTGACGCGAGTGTTTCTACATATTCCCTAGCCTCTTCCGGAGATGACATATCAGGTTCACTAACTATTTCTATTAGTGGTACACCTGACCTGTTATAATCCATAAGGGTCGCATTATTTTCATCATGGTTTGATTTGGCT
Organism: Anaerococcus sp.; assembly: GCA_022780515.1. Lineage (GTDB taxonomy): Bacteria > Bacillota > Clostridia > Tissierellales > Peptoniphilaceae > Anaerococcus. The sequence goes on from JALEUV010000062.1 coordinate 4,050, forward strand.
GTATCTTCTTCCATGTGGATTTCAGCTATTCTTACTTTTTTGCCACTATTTAAGCTTAGGTAGCCATTTGTCGCATATGGCTTATCGTATTGGGTTATTTGGTAGCCCTTAACTAGGTCTGGATAAAAATATTTCTTCCTATCCATCTTTTGATCTTTTCTAATATCACATTTAAAGGCAAGGCCTGCTTTTATGGCAAGTACTACAGCCTTTTTATTCATTTGTGGTAGGGCTCCTGGATGACCTAGGCATACAGGGCATACATTTGTATTTGGCACTGCTCCAAATTCGTTCTTACAGGAGCAAAACATTTTAGTTTCTGTGGCAAGCTCCACATGGATTTCTAAACCTATAATTGTTTTAGTTTTCATTTATACTCCTTAAAAATCTTTCACCTGCATTAAGTAACTTCTTGTCATCAAAGCTCTTAGCAATAAATTGAACTGATCCAGATATTCCCTCCCTCACAGGTAGAGATATACCACACATACCAGCAAGGTTAACTATTACATTAAATTCATCTGATATGAAGTCGGATAGAGGATCATCATAGTCATCATCAAGTCTTGGTGGCAAGGATATATTTGTTGGAGTTACTAGTAAATCTAGGTCATTTAGTAAGTCTTCTAGTTCTTTTTTAATTAAAGCTCTTATTTTTAGACCTTGCTTATAGATCCTTTGATCGTCATTAGATGATAGATACACTGTACCAAGGGCTATCCTTCTTTGAACTTCTTCTCCAAATCCTTCTGACCTTGACCTGGTAAACATCTCCTCTACGCTCTCGTAGGAGTCTGCTTGGTGACCAAACCTTAGTCCATCAAACCTACTCATATTAGAAGATACTTCGCTGTTCATAACTACATTATAAATATTGTTGGCATATTTTAAATATTTAAAATCAACATCAACAAGGTCAGCGCCCAAGTCTTTTAGGATACTAAGTGCTTTCTTGTAGTCTTCCCTAACAGTTTCATCTATAGTATCGTATATGGCTGAGTCAATATCGATTATTCCAATTTTTTTACCTGCAAAGTCATATTCTTCCCTAGAAAAATCATAAGGCTCCAGGATAGAGGTCATATCTTTCTCATCTGGTGAAGATACTACACTGGAAAGCTTCCTCATATCCTTCATGTCCTTAGCAAATAAGGATACTTGATCTAGGGAGTTTGCCATAGATACAACTCCATACCTAGAGATTAATCCATAGGTTGGCTTATAGCCTAGTATATTACAAAAGGCCGCAGGTCCTCTTACTGATCCACCTGTATCAGTACCAAGTGCTACTAAGAAATCACCACTTGCAACAGCCGCAGCAGATCCTGATGATGATCCACCAGTTACCCTTTCCTTATCAAGTGGGTTTTTGGTTGGACCAAAGTAGGAAGTTTTGCCCCTAGATCCCATGGCAAATTCGTCCATATTTGTTTTTGCAACAATTATAGCATCTTCTTTTAGTAAGTTTTCAATAACAGTCGCGTTGTAAACTGGTTTAAAGTCCTCTAGCATCTTTGATCCACAGGTCATCTTCATTTGATCATAAGAAATATTATCTTTGACTGCTATAGGAAGACCGAAGAGCTTGCCTACTTCTTTGTTATTTTTAAGCTTTTCATCAAGTTCTTTTGCCCTCTTTATAGATCCTTCTTCATCAAGGCTTATATAGGCATTTAAATCATCGTTTTTTATTTTATCGAGGGTAGTTCTTATGACTTCTTCAACAGAATATTTGCCCTCTTTGTAATCATTTATTAAAGTTTCAATATTCATTATAGCTCCTACAACTTCCAATCTATTTTAAAGAATCCTAATTCTGTGTCCTTAGCATTTGATAGGGCAGCAGAACGACTGATTGATTCACCTTGCTTATCTTCTCTAAATACAGCATCGTGATTAGAAATTAGTTCAAATTCTTTAACTCCATCTGTATTCACCTCAAATATATCACCAACAAAGTCTAGGACCTTATTGAATTTATCTGCAAGTTTATCAGCGTCCTTGCCCTCCAAACTTAAATTGGCAAGTTTATATATTTTTTCTACTTCTTTCCTCTCCATTATTCCCCCTAAAGTTCAGCTAAAAATTCAGCTAATTCTTGGTCTTCGTATATTTTAATTCCAAGGTCTTCTGCCTTATCTCTCTTAGATCCAGGCTTATCACCACACAAAAGATAGTCGGTGTTTTTAGAAACGGATGTAGTAACCTTACCTCCATTTTTCTCTACAAGAGACTTGATATCATCCCTTGTAAAGCCATCTACACTACCTGTTATGACAAATGTTAGACCTTCAAGCTTACTTGACTTGTTATTTCCTTCGACTTCTTTAATTTTGATACCCTTAGAAAGTAAGTTATCAATAGATGCTGTTATATTTTCATCACTAAAGAATTCTACAATATTTTCTGCAGTAATCTCACCTATATCGGCTATATCAAGCAAGTCCTCTACGCTTGCCTTCCTTAAGTTATCAAAGTTCTTAAATTTATTGGCCAGGTCTTTGGAAGTTTTTTCTCCAACATTTGGTATGCCTATTGCATATATAAAATTAGCTAGGTCAACTTCCTTACTAGCTTCTATGGCATTTAGTAGATTTTGTGTCTTCTTAGCTCCAAACCTATCAAGATCGATAAGGTCTTCATAATTTAAATCGTATATATCATTTATTTCATTGATATCCAGAGTATCCATGAGTTGTGCGATAGTCTTTTCTGATAGGCCCTCTATATCCATAGCATTTCTAGAAACAAAGTGCTCCATCCTCGCAAGAAGTTGTGGCTTACAAGATATAGAGTTTGGACAAACTACGTGAACATTTTCTTGGATAAGCTCACTTCCACAATAAGGACACTTACTTGGCTTCTCAATTTCTACTGTGCCAGGTTGATCTTCATCTACTACCCCCAAGATTTCAGGGATTACGTCATTTGACCTTCTAATAAAGACCTTGGATCCTATCCTAACTTTTTTTCTTATAATATCATCATAATTGTTTAATGTTGCCCTGGTTACAGTAACTCCTGAAAAGTCTACGGGCTCAAGTATTGCTGATGGTGTTACCTTACCAGTCCTACCTACATTCCACTTGACTTCTTTTAAGATAGTTGTGTATTCTTCTGCATCGTACTTAAAGGCAATGGACCAACGTGGAAACTTGTTGGTTGAACCAAGGACTTCTTGAGTTTTTTTATCATTAATCTTTATAACAACACCATCTGTCAAGATATCTAGGTCTTTTCTTTCCTTCTCTATCACCTTTAATTCCTCAATTATTTCATCGTAGGAATTAACTAATTTATGGTAGGGATGAACTTTAAAGCCCTGCTCTTCCATGAAGTCTATCATTTCTAGCTCTGTCTTAAAGTTTAAGCTGTTGGTAGGAAGGGCATAAAAATAAGCAGTGAGCCTCCTCCTGTAGGTCTCCTTTGGATCAAGGTTTCTAATAGCCCCTGCTGCTGCATTTCTTGCATTCTTGAGTTGGGTTTCATTTTCACTATTATATCTCTTAAGCTCTGAGAGGGGCATGAGGGCCTCTCCCTGGATTTCAAAGAGGGACTTATCATCAACCCCCAAAGGTATTGACCTTATTGTCTTAACTTGTGCATTTACCTCTTCTCCAACGATACCATTTCCTCTAGTTGCAGCATTTTTTAAGCTACCATCTTCATAGGTTAGGTTTATGGTAAGCCCATCAAACTTATACTCCATAACAAAGCTTAGCTCAGGTAGTTTGTCATCATGGCTACTATTGTAAGTATCAATTATCCTTTGAGATCTGTTAATCCAGTCCTCTACCTCTTTATAAGACTGGGCCTTGCCCTGGGACAGAAGCCTTGTTAAGTGGTAGTGTTTTTCAAACTTCTCTAAGATTTCTCCACCAACATACTGGGTCGGTGAATCATCTCTCACATATCCAGTTTCTTCTTCGAGGTTTTTTAGTCTATCATAAAGCTCGTCATATTCACCATCAGAAACTATAGGTTCATCAAGAGTATAATAATGGTAGTTAAGGTTATTTATTGTTTGAATAAGTTCATCAATTTGTTCTTTTTTATCCATATCAAACCTTCTTTATAGGTGCATAATTTTGGTTGAGTTTCTTGAGGCCCTTCTTGTCAAAGGCTACTACGAGTTCATTTCCCTCATCGCTTTCTTTGACCTGGACTACAGTTCCTCTACCCCACTTATTATGGTCTAACTTATCTCCGACTCTAAAGGATTCACCACCCGTATCTCTTTTTTCTAATTTCTTATTGAGGACACCCTCGCGGATCTTCTCTCTCATAAAGTCTTCTGTCATTTGTTTTTCATATTCTCTTGAAACAAAGGAATTATAGGTCTTATTTCCTATGGTCAAATTAGGTCTTATCTCATCAACAAACCTAGAAGGCTTATAATAAACTACCTTGCCATAAGACCTCCTAGCTGTAGAAGATGTCAAGAATAAGCGTTCTTGGGCTCTGGTTATAGCCACATAGAAGAGCCTACGTTCTTCTTCAATATTGCCCTCATCCATGCTTCTCTTACTTGGAAAGAGACCCTCATCAAGACCAACTACGAAAACCACAGGAAATTCAAGTCCCTTGGCACTATGCATGGTCATTAGAGATATTGATTCCTTACTTTCATCAGTCTTATCTATTTCTGATAGGAGTGATAAATTTTCTAGGTAATCATAAATACTAGCATCTTCATTATCTTCTTGGTACTCAGACGCAGCTGATATAAATTCGTTTATATTATCAATCCTTGCCCTATCTTCAACTGAGTAAGAACTTTCTAGCATTTTTAGGTAGCCACTCTTATCCAAAACTTCGTTAATCAAATCTACTATCTTATAGTTGAGTAAATTTACATAAATTTCTCTAAGAGGCTCATAGAATTTGCCAGTCAATTTCCTTAGCCTAGGAGGAATAAGATCTTTATATTCTGGAGCTGATATTAGTTCAAAGATAGAAATACTGTTCTTATTAGCTATCTCTTCCAAATTATCAATAGACTTATTGCCTATCCCCCTCTTAGGTACGTTAATAATACGCTTCAAGGCCAGGTCGTCCTTTGGATTGACCAAAACTTTAAGGTAGGAAATTACATCTTTTATTTCTTTTCTATCATAGAATTTAAGGCCACCTATCACCTTGTAGGGGATAAGATTTTTCATAAAGGCCTCTTCAAAGGGCCTAGATTGGGCATTAGTCCTATATAAAATTGCAAAATCCTTATAGGAATAACCCTCATTTAGGAGATCATTTACCTTATCTACAACAAACTTTGACTCCTCGCTCTCGACATTGGTTGGCTTGTAGATAACATCTTCGCCATCTCCATTTGCTGTCCATAGCAGCTTATCCTTCCTTTGTTCATTATTTTTAATAAGTAAGTTTGCTGTATCGAGTATTTTTGATGTTGACCTGTAATTTTGCTCCAATTTGATGACTTCAGCATCCTCAAAGTCCTTTTCAAAATTCAAGATATTTGATATATCAGCCCCTCTAAATGAATAAATTGACTGGTCCCCATCTCCTACTACGGTTACATTATTATATCCTTTGGCAAAATATTTGATTAGTTCGTATTGACTATTGTTGGTATCTTGGTATTCGTCCACAAAGACATAGTGGAATTTATTTTGATAGTATTCCAAGGTATCTTTGTCAACTTCAAACAAGTACAAAACCTTACCTATAAGGTCATCAAAATCCAAGGCATTGTAGTAGAATTTCTTTTGCTCATATTTTTTATAGATCTCATAGTATAGGTCACCCTTAGTATAGTAGGTATTTAGGCTTAAAAACTCTTCCGGATCTAAGGATTTATTTTTAGCCTTGGATATGACATTTAGAGCTTCCTTGGGGCTTATTTCATCCTTTAGATTTAGCTCTTCAATAACTTCTTTTATTAAAGATTTCTGGTCGCTAGCGTCATATATAGTAAAATTCCTATCATAGCCTATTTTATCTATGTTCATTCTCAAAATCCTGGCACAAATAGAGTGAAAAGTTCCTATCCATAGGTTGCTAACATCCATTCCCAGTAAGTTAGCAACTCTCTCCTTCATCTCATTTGCAGCCTTGTTGGTAAAGGTTATAGCTAGAATATCTCGGGGATATACATTTTTTTCTTCTATTAGGTAAGCTATAGACGTTGTAAGTACTCGAGTTTTACCAGAACCTGCCCCTGCCAAAACTAAAAGAGGGCCTTCATTATGTAAAACAGCTTTTTTTTGCATGTCATTTAGTCCATCTAAATTCATCTTCCACATCCCTTCTAATTTTATATTATACCCTTTATACGATATTAGCTAAAAGTATCTTTACAAAGGAAAAACCCTTTGCTGTAATGAGCAAAGGGCCAGTAATTGTTACTTACTTATCTTTTCCTTCTCTTTCTTCTTTTAGATCTTTTTCGATTAACTTATCTAGGACAATGTCATAACCGTTTGATCCGTAATTTAGTGACCTGTTAACTCTAGAAATAGTTGCTGTTGATGCTCCTGTTTCTTCTTCTATAACTGAATAAGTCTTTCTAATCTTTAGAAGCTTAGCTACGTGAAGTCTTTGAGCTATAGATTGGATTTCTCTTGCTGTACAAATATCTGTAAAAAAGTCATAACACTCATCTGTGTTACTTAGCATTAAGACAGCCTCAAAAAATTCTTCAATTTCGTCATTTCTTAGTTTATTTTCCTTCATTTTCTTTCCTCCAAATTATTTTTTTCGCTAGTTCCTTAGCCAGATTTTCATTCTTGGCGAGCAATGGTCCATGGAGGTAGGTACCTATAGTATTCTTGTACCTAAATCCTTCACTCTTATCTTCGCCGTTGTTGCCATTTCCCTCCAAAACATAGGCAAAGGGCTCTTCTCCCTCTCCCAAATAAGTAACACCACCATGATTTTCAAAGCCGGCATAGATTTGATCATCTATTATTGAAGATTTTACTTTTATGTTACCCGTAAATCTTTGGTTATTATCTTGATTTACTGTGTAATGATCAAAAAGTTCAATCCCTTCAATCTTATTATTATTTGCATCATAGTAATACTTACCTAATAACTGGTAGCCTCCACAAATAGAAAGCATTACCCCGTCATTATCTATATATTGTTTGAGTTGATCTTTTTTATTGAGGAGGTCCTTTTGAACAATTCTTTGCTCATAATCTTGACCACCTCCCAAGAATACAAAATCATATTTGTCGGGATGAAATTCATCCCCCAAGGATATAATATCAACCCTTGCATCATGGCCCATTTTTCTTAATTCATACCTAAGAGCCATAATATTACCAAGGTCCCCATAGGTATTAAGTAGGTTTCCATAAAGATGTGCAATATTTATTATCATGATAGTCCTATCACCTCCCTAAGTCTTAACATAGCAGTATAGGTCGATAAGATATAAATCTTCTTGGCCTTAGAATTTTTGATTATCTCCTTTATTTCATTTTCATAATCAAATTCACTTATTTCGCCTTCAAAGATTTCAGCTATTTCTAAGCGTCTCTTTATATCACTAGTTCTTAGACCAGAAACATATATATCTTTTATTTGTAGTTGAGCTAGTTTTTCATAGGCTCCGTCATATATCCAGCTAATATCTGTGCCATCAGCATACTTATCATTTAGTAAGTGGATCAAGCTTATAGGTTCTTCTTCAAGGAGCATAAGCTCTATTATTTGGTTAAGACCAGTAGGGTTTTTGACTAAATTTATAATTACTTTCTTACCTTCGATATTTAAAACTTCTTGTCGACCAAAGACATTTTTTTGCTTCTTTAGCCCTTGGTAGATCTCATCATAAGATAGGGCCAATTCTTTTGCAACAGACAAGGCCGCTAGGGCATTATAGATATTATATAGCCCCCCTACATTTATTTCGTATGATTCATCACCAAGGCTGAATTTAGAATAATTAGCCTCAAGTTTATCTATTTTATTAATGGTATAGGTTAGATCTTTTGATGTGAAGTCACAAGATGGACAAGTAAAATCTCCAAGCGATGAATAATTTACAGTCTTGTACTTAAGGACACTGTTACACTTAGGACAAAGTATCCCATCAGAGTTAATTTCTGCATCAAGGCTATAGTCTTTTTCGATTTTGTCCTCTTGTCTTATACCAAAGTAAGTCGTGTCATATTTTTCCATCTCTTCATAGGCAAATATAGGCAAGTCTCCATTGGCAAGGATTTTGGCATGGCTTATGGTCTCCATCCCCTTCATAAGCTTATCGAAAATATTATATATTTCGCCAAACCTATCCATTTGATCTCTAAAAATATTGGTAAAGACCACATAGTCTGCCTTCAAAAACTTACCTACCCTGACCAAGTTAGCTTCATCTACCTCAAGAACTGCCACAGTATTTTTCTTTGGTGGATTGTCTAATAATGAAGTTATAATTCCTTGGATCATATTTGATCCTGATTCATTGGTAAATACTTCATCATAATGCTCCCTCAAGATACTGGTCAAAAAATGAGTAGTCATTGTCTTGCCATTGGTACCAGTTACAAAGATAAACTTAGTGTTTTGAGATAATTCATCAAGAATATTCTTATCTAGTTTGTAGGCCACAAGCCCTGGTAATGATGTAGCCTTATGGTTAGTAATCTTTAATGAAAATCTAATGAATTTTGCTATTTGTTTCGTTACTTTACTTTTTAAACTCATAAATATATTATATACCTAAAGCATTAACTTTGCCATATTAATATAAAATTTCAAACTTATTCAAAGTTTCATCTATACCAAGCTCATTTATAACTTTAGACTCTACCCGTATAAAGTTTTCATTTTCTATTAAATTAATAAACTCATCTATCAGGTCTCGGCTACCTTGGAGGATGACTTCGACATTACCATCATAAAGGTTTTTAACAGAGCCAACTAATCCAAGGCTCTTAGCTATCATCAAGGCCCTATACCTAAATCCTACTCCTTGAACCCTACCCTTAAATATTATTTTATATCTTTTCATAATACTCCTTTATTATAATATAACCTTAATTAAGAGAATATGTAAAGGGGATTATTAAATCTTGACACGAAATTCTAGATATATATAATATAAGTACACCCCCTATGGGTGTATAGGAGGTATAATGAAAGAACGTTTTAATGTAGGAGGCATGTCTTGTGCAGCCTGTCAAGCCAATGTTCAAAAGGCAGTTGAAAAGCTTGGAGTTGATGAAGTTAATGTTAACTTAATTAACGAGTCCATGTCTGTTGACTATGACCCTAGTAAAGTATCTGAAGATGATATAATAAAGGCTGTTTATGATATTGGCTACACTGCAAAGTCTAAATCCGATAAGGCTTCTCAAACTAATACGGATGATAAATCTGTTTTAAAAGAAGCCGAGCAAAAATCAACTCAAACTCGTCTGAAGGTATCTTTTGCATTTTTAATACCTTTGATGTATATAGCCATGGGACCCATGGTAGGACTCCCTATTCCTGGATTCCTTGATGGAGAAATTGGGGCAGTAAATTATGCATTCGTCCAATTTCTGTTGACCATTCCGATAATATTTGTTAACCGTAAATTTTTTGTGAGTGGTTTTAAGGGATTTTTTAAGGGTGCCTTTAATATGGATACCCTAGTAGCTCTTGGAGCTAGTGCTGCAACAGCATTTGGAATCTTTGCCATTATGAGGATGTCCTATGCTCAAGGTGTAAATGATTATGAAGTTTTGCACCACTATAGGCACAATATATATTTTGAAACTTCTGCAATGATTTTAACCTTGATAACTTTGGGCAAGTACTTTGAAGCGAGGAGTAAGGGCGAAACCAAGTCTTCGCTTAAATCTCTAATGGACTTGGCTCCCAAAAAAGCCAATGTTCTAGTAGATGGTATAGAAAGTGAAGTAGATGTAGCTGACATAAAGATGGACGACCTTATTATAGTAAGACCGGGAGAAGCAATCCCAGTTGATGGAATAGTAGTAGAAGGATCTTCTTTAGTTGACCAGGCATCTATTACAGGTGAGCCTATACCAGTAGCCAAAAACGAAGGCGATGAGGTTATTTCAGCAACTATAAATACCCAAGGCACTATCAAGTTTAGGGCATCAAGGGTTGGTGAAGATACAACTATAGCCCAAATTATTAACTTGATAAATGAAGCTAACGAAACTAAGGCACCAATATCTAGGCTTGCTGACAAGATAGCAAGAATCTTTGTCCCTATGGTTATCCTTATAGCCCTAGCTACCCTAATAGGATGGACCTTGATTAAGGGAGATATTGAATTTGCTATTAACCTTATGATTGCAGTTTTGGTAATATCCTGTCCATGTGCTCTAGGTCTTGCGACCCCTATGGCAATCATGGTATCAACAGGAAAGAGTGCAGAGCTAGGACTTCTATTTAAAAATGCAGAGTCCTTAGAAAATCTTCACAAGGTAGATACAATCCTAATGGATAAGACTGGAACTATAACCGAGGGAAGGCCAGAAGTAACAGATATAGTGACAGGTATGGATGAGAAAGAATTCATACGAATAGCTTCATCAATCGAACAAAATTCCGAGCATCCCCTATCCCTATCCATAAATAGCTTTGCTGAGAAGAATAATATTAGTACATCTAATGTCGAAGACTTTAAGTCTATTACTGGTAAGGGTATCAGGGCAAGGCTAAATGGAGCTATCTATTATGCTGGAAATATCTTGTTAATGAAGGAAAATAATATAGATCTTAAAGATTATGACCTTAAGGCCAACAAATTTTCATCAGAGGGCAAGACATCCATGTACTTTGCCAATGATAGAGAAGTTATTGGCTTAATAGCAGTTGCCGATAAAGTAAAGACTGACTCCAAATTTGCTATAGATGAGCTAAAGGATATGGGTTATGAAGTAGTAATGGTTACAGGAGATAATGAAGTAACTTCTGAAGCTATCAAAGAAAAACTTGGAATCGACCAAAAATTTGCCGAAGTCCTTCCACAGGATAAGGATAAGGTAGTAAAGAAGCTCCAAGACGAAGGCAAAAAAGTCGCTATGGTAGGCGATGGTATCAATGATGCCCCTGCCCTAGCTAGAGCTGATATTGGACTTGCCATAGGTAATGGTACGGATATAGCCATAGAATCTGCAGATGTAGTTTTGATCAAGAACTCTCTACTCGATTTGGTAGCATCCATTAAGCTATCAAGGGAGACTATAAAAATTATAAAGCAAAACCTATTCTGGGCTTTCTTCTATAATATAATCTTGATCCCGCTTGCGGCAGGACTAATGTATCCTATAAATGGACTAACCCTAAACCCAATGTTTGCAGCCTTGGCTATGAGTTTATCATCTGTCTTTGTATGCCTAAACTCACTAAGACTCAAAAACTTTAAGACAGGCTATGAAGAAGTTAAATTTAATGAAGAAGAACAAATAATAGTAGAAAATGAAGAGGAGAAAATAATGAGTGAACTAAATAAAATGCTAGTAAATGTTGATGGAATGAGTTGTAACCACTGTGCTATGGCTGTAGAAAAGGCCCTAAAAGCTGTAGCTGGAATTGACGAAGTTAAGGTTGACCTTGACGGAAAGAAAGCTGATATTGCCTACTTTGGTAGCGTTAATGAAGATGAAATCAAAAATGCTATAACAGATGCTGGTTATGAATACAATGGCATCGAATACAAATAATGCAGGCAGATAAAGACAAAACCATAAGAAAATTAAAAACTGTAAGTGGTCAAATATATGGGATAATAAAAATGATAGATAACGATAGGTACTGCATTGATGTATCTAATCAAGTGATGGCTTCCATATCAATCCTCAAAAATATTAATAAGGAAGTCCTCCAAGCCCACTTACAACACTGCCTTTACCAATCATTAAATAATAATGATTCTGATGATGTAAAAGAAAAAATCAAAGAAATCGAAAGGGTCATAGACAAACTTAATAAAATATAAAATTAGATGTTGCAGGTTATAGTTTAGTCTGCAGCATCTTTTTTATTAAACTTTTATTATATAGATAGGTTTTAATGATACTAAGCACATAATAAAAGACGAGGATATCTCCCCGTCTCCTTACTTTGGCATCCTTGATTTCTAATTAAAAATTTCTAATATAAGACATAAATCCTTGGTTCTTCTCAAGTATATTAAATAGTATAACTCCTATAATACTTACCATAACGAATTCGCTCGCCATAAATTCTAATATCATAAAAATAAGAACTGCATCATTGGAAAGGATAAAATAAGTTCCTAGAGCTGGTACTATTACCATAAGTACAGGCCACAAGGAAGCCATAAATAAAGTCTTGCTTCTCTTCATTAAGGTAAAGGCTATATATGATGATAGGGTACCAAAGGTAATATCAAAAAGTACCATAGGTGAGAATAAATTCGCAATAAAGCAACCTAGAACAAGTCCTGGTATAAATCTCTTGTTATAAAATACTAATAATACCATAATTTCTGAAAAACGAAATTGAATAGGACCAAAAGAGGCCACTGGGACTAAGAGTGTTAGAACAGTATACAGAGCTGCTACTATAGCCGATTTGACAATAAAATTTGTGTTTAAATATTCTTTCATTAAATTCTCCTTGATTTTTTTAAGTAATGGGTGCCAAGAAACATTACTCAAATATTATAATATAAAAAATAACTTTTTCAAGACATAGTCCTTATTATGCTTGACTTTAAAAGCTTTTCCCTATGAAAAACAAAAAATTAAGGTATGATTATCCTATGAAAAACAAAAAAATTATATTTTTACTAAGTCTTATTCTTCTTACATCATGTTCTAATGATGAAAATATTGATGAATATCCTAGTGAGACTTCATCCATTATAGAAGACATAAAAAGCCTTAGTGAAAGTACCTTCAACAAAACTAAAGAAGTACTCGGAAATATAGTAGGCTCAAAACCTGTACCAAAGTCAGATAACAAGGAAGAAATTAGAAAAAATTTGGAAAGTCTTGCTGGCAAGGATGAAAAAGCTAGGTGGGTCTATGATAACTTCTATGAGTTAGATGATATTAGCGCCTACCTATCAGGTAATGATCCAGATACAGTTGAATTTATCTACAATACAAATAATAACATAAAAGATTTCCCCTATAACGAAGGAGAAAGTGAGGGAATCAACAGGTCTACCCCATATTACATCCAATGGGATAACAGATGGGCTTATGATGACCTTGGCTCTTCAAATATTGGCTATGCAGGTTGTGGTCCAAGCTCCATGGCCATGGTACTTGGTAGGATAATGGATGATACTTCCATAACTCCAAAAACTGTAGCAACAGATGCTCAATCCTATATGGTAGAAGAAGGAGTAAGCTGGTCATTTTTTCCAGATCAAGCAGCCACTTATAACTTGACATGTGAGGATATAGCTTTAGATAAGGATGCTATGGTTGCTGCCCTAGAAAATGGCCCTCTAATAGTATCAGTAGGCCCGGGCTACTTTACTTTATATGGACATATTTTTGTAATTGATTCTTATGATAATGGAAAATTTTTAATAAACGATCCAAATAGTATCAAAAACACCCTTAGAAAGTGGTCGTATGATGAGCTAGAAGACCAGATTTTACACATTTGGTCGATTTATTAGAAAAATAAAAAAATATTTGACACAAGCTGAGATAGATGGTATTATATAAGGGTAGTCAAGAGCACGCACCATTAGCTCAGTTGGTAGAGCACCTGACTCTTAATCAGGGTGTCCAGAGTTCGAGTCTCTGATGGTGCACCATTTTTAAATCAATATTAGATGAAAGCCTATAAATAATCTTTATAGGTTTTTTATTTGCCGTAAATTATAATCGGTTACCCACTAAGGATCTTAAGATGATTTATTATAAGTTGTTATTTAAAAAGATTTTGAAAATAGACATATTTTACCCATTCTTTTATTTTTTTATATTACAAAAATTTGCACTTCTCCTTAAATAAATATTATCTTATAGAAATTGTTAAAATAATGTCATAAAGTCAGTTTTTTAACTTTACATTTTCACTAGACTCAGTATAATGCTCGTAAATAAAAAAAGATTCGGAGGTTATCATGAATTTAAAAACTCGTAAGCTAACTCTAATAGCTATCTTGGGGGCTATCATTGTTGTTATGGGACTTACTCCCCTAGGATTTATTCCTTTGGGTATATTAAGTATAACAACTATGCACATCCCTGTAATTATTGGAGCTGTACTTGAAGGACCAGTTGTAGGTGGACTTGTAGGATTAATATTTGGATTATTTTCTGTATTTAATGCAGTTACAAGGCCTACTCCTGTTTCTTTTGTATTCCTAAATCCAATAGTTTCAGTTGTCCCTAGGATTCTTATTGGAGTAATTACAGGCTATGTTTATAAATTCTTTAAGGATAAGAATAACGAAAAGTTAAAGGTATTTATGAATGTATTTTGGGCCTTAGTATCAGCGTTTATGGCTTATATGATTTTTAAATCATTTAGCGAAGGAGCTTCATTAGCTAATAAGATTTTCTCAATTATTTTCTTTGCCATTGCCTTAATAATGCTCTACTTATCAATTACTTATAAGAGAAAAGACTTTGCCCTTGCCATATCCGCCTTTTGTGGTACCTTAACCAATTCGATATTAGTTCTAGGTCTTATATACCTACTCTATGCTCAAAGGTATGTAGAAGCCTTGGGAATCACAGATGATACCGCAGCCAAGGTTATATTCTCATCCCTTATAACAAATGGTATACCAGAAGCTATTGTCGCTATAATCATAACATCTTCAGTAGCCTACTCAGTACTTAAAAGAAGGAAATAAAGATAAACCCCTAATCAAGTAGAAGATAGAAAACTATTCTAAATTTATAGTACTTGCTAGGGGTTATTTTTATGATTACTTAATTAAAATCAATCCTCCATAAAAAATTTATATCTATCTCGAAGGATCCTCTTCATATATAGAAAAGAAAACTAGCTCTTCCTTAAATCCAAAGTAAGAATGGCAAAGGCTACAAGCCACCTATTATTATAATTTAAGGCAAACTCTCTATTTATTTCTTATCTATCCTGTAATTATTTTTTATCAATCCTTGATTTTTCTTTACTAGCTTCTAGGTCATAATAAAATAACAAGAAAAATTTCTAGAGCCTAACTCATCTATTTTTACCACTTTATTTTCACAATAATTTTCACTTTACAAATTAATTTGAATAATATATTTGACAATTATACTATAATGTTTTATAATTAAAAAAAGTTTACGGAGATGTTCTATGAATGTAAATAAAAACAAAAGAATATTAGACTATAGAATTGCTTTCTTTATATTAAGGGTTTTGAAAACGTTTAATTACATAACAGAAGTCCATGGGAGAATTTCTTTTATTATGAGTAATATAAGCCCTTGCTCCTTGGATAAGAAAGGAAAATAAGATGAAGTTAAAATATAAAAATCAGGTTAGGCTTATAGGAGTAATATCTTCCCTGATATTTCTCCTAATGGCCTCATGCCTTACTTATGTCTTAGATAAATTGATGATAAATTTAGATTATCCTTACAACTTGACTAAAAATTATAAGTTTTATGAGCTTAGTCAGCCGATAGATATAGATGATATAAATCTAGAAGAATATAAGGATGTGACCCTTATCTCTGAATCTAGCGACAAAAAAGATCTCCTTCTCTACGATCCAGCCATGTATTTTTCTAAAGAGCTTATTAATAGAGAATATAACCTAAGAAATATGTCTAGGTATTTTTCTATAAAGGACTACGAAAATAGGACAAATTCTTATATAAGTCAGACAAATTCATCCCCAGAAGAAGTCTATGGCCTGGCCAAAAGAGAAGATGCTGATGATGGTGATGAGATCATGATTATCACTCCTACCATGTCTAATTTATTTGACATGAGATATGATAAGATAAGAAATCTAACTTATGAAGGCAAGCTAAATAACTTTGTATATCTAGATTCCTATAATAAAGAAAGCCTAAAAGACCTAGGAGAAAAGATTGGAAATAGTCAAGGAAGTACGGTACATAAAGGCAGATCCGCTTTTAAAAATATTATCCACCTTTTTATCCACCTTTTAGGAGTAATTACCTTAGAACCATACTTAATCTTCCTATCCTATGGGAATTTGTTTACTCTAGGCCTTTGTTTATATATTCTCCTAGGATTTAGTATTTATTATATGGACAAGAGCAATTCTAAGTATTTTCAACTACTCTATATGAAAAACTCATCTATTATAAGGTCTTTTTGGAAAATGAGAAAGAATGTTTATATAGGTCTTTTTCTTGGAGTTTTGTTAATGTCTTTTGTAGTCCATCTTACCCTTTCAACTTACTATTATATGACTAGTAGTCTTACATTTATACTTGTTTTAGGGATTATCCATTTACTGATTGAATTTATTTTCGATTTGATTTCCTTAATTTCTATAAATAGGAGACTTAAAAACAAAGATATGGAATGGTCGATATGAATTTCAATAAAAAAAGTACAATATATAAGTTTTTTATTAAAGAAATAGTGATAATTGCTATAATTTTTATAAGCTTTACCTCTCTATCCTATACTATAGTCGAGGAAGGAATAAGTAGCTTGACTTATAAAAGATCTACAGATACCGAGGTAAGTGTTGTAGGAGATAATAGAAAACTTGACAAAAGTTTCTTTGACAGCCTGCTTGCCTTTTATAAGGATAGGGCCTACGGGATAATCGATATACCTTCATCCAACGGAAGTGTCCTTGTCTACCTATCAGGCGAAGATTCTATTGACAGGTCCATAGCTTCTAGCAAAAATCACGCCCTAGTAGGGAGTAAATTTCTGAGTAAAAACTTTAAATTAAATAATACCGACTACCCTACTATAAAAGTAGATAATAAATTTTTTGAAAAATTTATCTATGAACCTGATGGCTCTGATATAGTTATTCATCTAGATCCAGATAACTTCTATGATTTTGCTTCTTACGATGACGTAAACATTTACTATTATATAGAAGACTTGCTAGATCACACTAAGTTTAAGGATGTGGATAAGGATTTTGAATCTTTTAAGAAAATAGTAGATTCTAGTGATATTTATTTTCTTTCTAGGAGGGTATCTGATAAATTTATGGGACCAATAGAATTTATCCTTAAGTTCTTCCTACCTATTATTATAATATCAACATTAATAATACTAATAGCTATGGTATTTATCTTTAATGGCAAGATAAAAGAATTCTTTAGAAGAGTTTCATTAAATGTTATTAATGGAGAAAATATAGAAGAATTTAAGTCTACCTTTACTAGTATCTTTATCCTTATAAATATTATTAGTATTGGCTTTAACTTAATAGTACTCCGTATCTTCTACTTTGACCTAGACATTGGGTATTTCTTATTGAGCCTAAGCATTCAAATTCTAGTAAGTTTTATAATTGTAAGCTATATAAGGAAAAAATTATCAATAGAAAATATAGATGAATTAATAAGGGGGTAGGAAATGAAAATCGAACTAAAAAATATTAATAAATTTGTTAAAGTAAAAAATAAAAAACTTAAAATCTTAGATGATATAAATCTAACTATAGAAGATAATACCAACTTATTTATAACAGGACATTCAGGAGCAGGCAAGTCCACCCTCCTCAAGATCCTTGGCCTAATAGATCCTGATTTTGATGGATCTTATCTTATAAATGGCAAAGACATCAAAAGTTATTCTAAAAAGGACTTAAGAGAAATTAAGAAAAATAAATTTGCCTTCATCTTTCAAGAATATGTCCTCCTAGAAGAAGAAAGTCTATTGAATAATCTAAAATTTTTATCTGATGACGTGGATAAAATTTTACAAATAAGCAAGGTATTAGAATTAGAAGACTACTTAGACGTAGAAGTATACAAATTATCAGGTGGTCAAAGGCAAAGAGCTGCCATTGCTAGAGCTTTATCTAGCCCTTGTGAAATATTATTTGCTGATGAAGCCTTTAACTCTCTGGACAAAGAGTTAACTAATAAGATATTAAATTATATCAAAAATTCTCCTATCAAAAACTTTATCCTAGTTAGCCATATGGAAGCATTGAAAGATTCACTAAACTTCAAAACCATAAAACTTGGTAAAGGAAAAATTCTATATTCTGATAACTAATATAAAGATTTGCCCCTTAGCAAATTATAGAACTATAGCTTCAATTCTATAATACTTGCTAGGGGTAATTTTAAAATAATTTATTAAATATCTCTATCTTGGAAGATATCGTTTGCTGTATTTAGCAGCTTCAAAGTCAAATCATAATGCTCTGTCATCAAATCATAGATTGCATCTTCGCTAAGTATGGTTTGGTCAACAGAAGAATCAAGGTCTTCCCTATTAGATTCATCCATCTCCTTTATAAAGTCTTCACTATAGTAATACTTAATAAGCCTCCTATAATTATCCTTCTTGTCAATAAACTCATCCAAAACCTTATCAAGCCTAGCTATAAGGTCGAGCTGATCCTTATAAATTTTTGATAAATTGTTTAGTCTATCTATATCCATTTCTACTAAACCTCCTCTATATTTTTATTTCTTTATATTAAGATAAATACTTCACCAATAATTTATTTCTTATCTGTAGTTAGTTTAGTAGAGATGTAGTCTTCCACGTGGCTTGAGTGGTCAGTATGGATAAAATTTGACATTTTTAAAAGTCTCATATTTGAGAATATCTTATTAAGCACACATCTTATAATTTATTATATAATTCTTAAGCAAAAATAATTCATATATTCTAATAAAATTTGAAATATATGAAAGAGCGTATAATTTTTGTGACTAAGATGATATAAATATTATATAAATACAAGTTTATCTAGTATTTTTATCCTTTAAAAAAAATGGATCTAGTATATGACTAAATATGATAACCAATCATTTAATAGCTTAGTTTTGACTTAGGATAAAGTTAAATAGAACTAATGACGCAATAAATAATGATATAAAGTTTCCAAACATAGATTCACCCATCATTGAAATCAATGAAGGGTGAATCATTCCTTTTAGAATTTATATAAGACTATAAGATTAACAAATATAGCAATAGATTAATCTGCATAAATAATAAGCTCGACTTTGTAGGATAGAATAACTAGGTTTTTTTTGTGTTGTTTTCTACATAAGATCTTCCTCTTATTATTCATGTCTTTTTATAAACTCGGTTTGAATTATTTTTATTTTTTAATACTTTTTAATTAGATCTTCATAATTAGGAAGGTTTATTTTATATTCTTCCTTAAATTTATCTATCTCTTCCTTTGAATATTTATTTGGATCAAGTTTCATATTTCCTGTATCAACTGGATCCCTATAAAGAATCTTAGCTTCAATAAAGATTGGTTTTCTATTGCCATTTTCTTGTAATTTATTTACTTCTTCTATAGCTTTATCTAATTCTTCCTTAGTTTTCACACTAAAAGCTATAGCTCCCATAGCTTCAGCTGTCTTTGCCCAATCCGCATCAGCTATCTTTATGCCAAAAGGATACTCCAAATTTTCTTTTTGTGAATGTTCGATAAAACCAAAACTTAAATCAGTAAGCAAAATATTGATAATTGGTAAATTATATTTTGCCTGAGTTACAATCTCTTGCATATTCATGGCATAACCACCATCTCCTTGAATAGTGAAAACTTCCCTATCAGGATATGAAATCTTTCCTGCTATACCTCCTGGTAGACCATAACCTAAAGTAGCAAATCTACCACTCATAATCATCTTTTGATTCTCATTAAAAGGTAAATTTCTTATAGCATGAGCCTTATTATTTCCTACATCAAGAGCAAACAAGGAATCATCTTTAGCTAGTTTATCCTTTATAGCAAGCATTACTGTTTCACCAAGTAAATATGGTGCTTCGCTATCAGCAATGTCTCTTAGCCAATCTCTCCAATTTTTCATATTCTCTCTTGCAGCAAGTAAAAATTTACTTTCTTTTCTTGTTTCTTTTCTATCTAATAAAGCATTCAAGAAATCTCCACTGTCTGCTAAGATTGACAAGTCTGAAGGCATTTGCCTACCCAAATCTCTATACGAATTATTAACTTGAATAAATTTTATAGATTTATTCCAATATCTGGCAAATGGGAAATTTGAACCAACATATAAAACCAAATCAGTATTTTGCATTATTTCAAAAGCTGGTTTTGTTCCAAGTCTACCAAAAGCTCCTAGATAATTTTTATGCTCATTTGGGAAAGAATTTCCAGTAGAAAGAGCTGATGATAAAGTAGGCAAGTTAAATTTTTCTGAAACTGCAACAGCCAAATCTCTATATCCCCTAACCCCTTCTCCAAGATATAAAACAGGATTTTTTGCCTTTAACAGATAATCAACAACCTCATCAATTTGTTCGTCCTTTATTGGATAATGAGGTGATTGAAATTCATTTAACGGAGTTCTTAGTGGTTTATATTCAATTTTCTCTTCCATAAAATCATTGTGCAAAATTATAACAGCTGGTCCCTTAAATTCATAAGCTGCCCTAATTGCATCTTCTACCATATAAGGAATAGATTTTGCATTCATCGCTTTTCTATTATAGACACCTACATTTTCATACAAGGGTAAAACTTCTGTTTCTTGAAAACCACTTGTATTTTGTAAAGAAGAATCTCCTTGGGCCACAAGAGCAAGCATAGGAACTCTATCAAGCTTTGCATCATAGAGCCCATTAATCATATTGCTAGCCCCAGGTCCACCTGAACCAAATGCTACCCCGATTTTATGAGAAAATTTATAATCAGCAGCAGCTGCCATAGCACCTGCTCCTTCTTGCCTAACTTGTATATAGCTTATCTTATCTTTTTCTTTTTCAAGTGCATCCATCATCCCATTTAAAGAGCTTCCAGGTATACCATAGATATGATCAATTCCCCAACGTTCCAATTCTTTCAACAAAGCTTGAGCGGCACTAATTTTCATATAAGACTCCTTTCACAGTATATATACTAAAATTAAATTATTTATTAAAAAATTATTTAATCTTAAATTTTACCATTTTTAGTTCATGTCTTAATGCAGCAAAACGATAATTTTTATACATTGATAAATTCTTATTCTCAACCGCATCAAGTTTCACTAATAGTCTTCCATACTACAATAAAAAAGATGCTAAAGTGCATGTATAACTACTAAATTTTAATATTTATCAGCTTTTGTATTTGATTTTTACAATACTTTATTCTTTAAATTAGAATATTTTATTTATAGCTATTATACTGATAAAAAAATTTTAGTCAAGTCCTTAATATTGTGTAAATTAGTCTAGTACAATATTCGTTATTATATTTTGATATACAATCTAGATGATGTTAGGAGGTCCTCATTGATATCAATGAGGATTGGTTTCCAAAAGCCGACGGGCTAGATATTAATGGTATAGCTGAATCTTCATTAGAAAATATCCTAATCACTTTTTCACCTCTTCTAACTTCTTGATTCAGCCTTTCAAGACAATTCGTTGTTTTTAATCTTGAATGAGAATTACGTATACTCAAGTAACAAATTGAATCTTCAAATCCTTCATCTAATATTTTTAGACTTGCTTCGTAT
>JALEUV010000044.1 GCA_022780515.1 Anaerococcus sp.
ATCAAAAAAAGAAGCTTCATCAGCTTCCTTTTCTTGGCTTATTTCATTTTCTAAGCTTCCACGTATTCCTTGATTGCCATTCTCTTCACTGTTGCCATCAAGTTGTTCATCTGTCCTTGGTATTCCTCTGGATTCTCTCTCATCATCTTCTCTGTCAATCCTTGTGCTTTCATCATCTTGACTTTCTCTCTCTTGATATAGTCCACTGCCTGAGTCTGAATTTCCTTCAGGTGGTTCAAAAGTGTTTTCTCCTCGTACATTTCCTGAAGTTTCTTCCAATTCTCCATGTCCTCGCTCCCTACCAGGTAAGACAGTCTTAGAACTGCGTAAGTCGGATTCGGAAATTTCTCCATAAATTCCAGATCCTTCTCCATCATGTCCAAGGTTTTCTCTTCGATCTTCATCGCTATTTCCTCTGTCGCTTCCATCTGTGAAAACTCGTCCATCTCTACTTCTTGACCTATCATCTCGTCTATATAAATCATCTTGACCTCCTCTATCTTCGTTTATACTTTCTATATCTCTATTATAGTCGGCATCGGCCCTTTCTGTCAGCAGCCTAGCACGATCCATTTCCTTAGATTTTTCTATAGTTCTATCTATAATATCTTCGCTAACCCTTGATATTACAAGACCTATCTGCTCTAAAGAAATTGTATTAATCCTCGAAAAATTATTATTCAAATTTTCCATATCCATAGGATAGACTGTATTAAACCTATTAGCTACCGCATAGGATATTGAGTCTCTCATAAACTTTTCAAAACTCAGTCTATCCTCTATATCTATTCTTAAATCAGCAAGAGCCAAGTTAATATATTCGTCTCCATAAATTCGACTTAAAGAAAATATATTTTCATTGAGTGAATCACTAGCTTCAAATGAAGAATTATTTATTATTTCTTTTAAAGCCTCGTTATGGTTTTCGTGGTCAAACTGCCATAAGCTAACCTCATTGATATTCCTATCAATTGATGTGGTCTGACTAATATCAAAAATGTATGAAATTCTTTGATTTACATCACTTCCAACTAAAATTGGAATACCCTTTTGACCTCTCATAACAACTCTTCCAAAATATTTTTTCCACATATCAAAAGTCGCACAAGCTCTAGCTTCAGATTCCTTGTTATATATACTTAGTTGGCTAGAAAAATCATATTTCTGATTATTACCTATAACTTTTAAGAGTTTTAAATATTCTTTTTCATCTTGCAAAACTTCATACTTAATTGCTTCTTGTATATTCTTAAAATCATTTACTTGCATTTCCTACCTCCATTCTATGAATTTCTTTTATAATAACCATTAAAACATCCACCACAATGGAATTGCCGGCCTGCTTATATAGCTTGCTTGAAGTACAATTTTTTCTTCTTGGATGTGCTTCTTCTAGTTTATCTATATCACTGTCATCAAAACCCATGAGTCTTAAACATTCTCTTTCTGTTAAATACCTATACTGATCATTTCCAATATCTATTATTCCAGAATTAGGTACTCTCATCTGTTTTGTAGAAATTGTATAAGAAAAATCTTTAATCACTTTTAGTCGCCCTCTAAAACTGTTATTTATGCCTTTATTTAAAAATTTCAGCATATAAGGTTGGGTCATTGTATAAAGTTCACTTACATCCTTTTCTAACAATTCACTTAGTGGTCTTGTTTCTTTCCTCTCCAATTTATTAAAAGAAAAGTTATTTTCTCCAAATTGTGAAACAACAAATATTCTCTCCCTTTTTTGAGGTATCCCAAAGTCCATTGCATTTAAGATTTCATATTTGCTTTTATATCCAAGGTTTTCTAGCTCTTTTAGATAAATAAAAAAGGAGTCCCTCATATTTCTATCAAGGACTCCCTTTACATTTTCCCAAATTATCCATTTAGGTTTATTTTTCATTTCTTTAATTATTCTAATTGTTTCAAATAGTAAGCTTGACCTAGTTCCTGAGTTTTTCACTCCTCCTTGCTTTTTCCCTATTCTTGAAAAGTCTTGGCAAGGACTTCCATGCATAATTAAGTCTATCTTTTCATTAGGAGCTTTATATCCTACTACTGATTTTGGCTTATAGTCTTCTCCATAAAGTGCGTTGTATGATTTAACACAAGCCTTATCTATTTCTACATAATCAACAACTTCATAAGGTATCTTTAAATTAATAAAAGCCTTTCTAATAGCACCTATGCCACCGAAAAGCTCTAATAT
>JALEUV010000090.1 GCA_022780515.1 Anaerococcus sp.
TTTATATGGTCTATATCCTTAATTAAAGAATAAGCGTAGGCGCAAAGCTCATGCTCATAGGCATAGATATTATCCATACCGACCTTGTTGGCATATTCTATAGCAGCCCTTAGTCCTATAACTCCTCCTACATTTTGAGTATCAGCCTCTTTTAGCTTAACTGAAGCATGGTTACTACAAGCTTACGTCATTAAATCCCTTCAAATTTTTGATATCCTTATTAAAAAGAACAGAGAATCCTGCCAAAATAACAATTATACCTGCCAATATAATTACATAATTTGTTCCTATATGTTCTGTAGCCCGACCACCAAGTAGAGAACCCAAAGGAGCTAAGAGGACTGCCAATGAATAAAGGGCGCTCATAGCTACGGCTATCTTGGTTTTATCTATATTAATTTGTAGCAGTGTTTGGGAATATATATTTACAATTCCCGCGCTGATCCATGATGCCAAATACAAAATTAGTGATGCAATCCTTAGCTTATAATCACTAACATCCAAAAATCCCATAATAAGCCATATTATACCTATTGCCATTAAAGAAAATTTAAATACCTTGCCCAAATGTTTGGACTTAACAAACTTAGTATTGGCAAAGGATATACCAAGTATTACACCTAGACCCATACAAGATAAATATAGAGAATATTCAAATTCACTTGATACATACTTAGGGAAAGATGCAAACATAAAGCTTGCCGCAAAATTTATAAACACAGAGCAAATTAAAAGTCTTAGCAGTACAGGATTCTTCCAAATTCTAAGTCCCTCTTTAAAATCATTTATATATAAATCTACGCTTTCCTTCAAAGAAACTTTCTCACTTATAAGAGGTCTTGCTATAATGCTCGTAAGTAGCATAAATAAACCGGAATTTAACAAAAATGTAATCGAATCTATGTAAAAAGCAAAAAATACTCCGAAAAAGGATATTATAAGCCCTGATATAGCGTTAAATATGGCATCCGACCCTTGATAGGCCATCATAAACAAAGAATTCCCTTTTAATTTATCCTCATCACTTTCAAAAATCCTAGGAAGTAAAGATAACTCGCCCGGATAAACTATTTGATTAATAAGAGAAGATAGGGTAACTACAACCATAACATAGACAATACTCAAATCATAATACTTATCTAGAAGAGGAATAGATACCAATAGAACTGCCTGTATCAATTGGGTTAATATTAAATATTTTTTCATATTTACCCTATTAAATATAGGAGATAGGATAAACTGTACTATAGCCATAGAAGCTTGGAAAAACGCAGCCAAACCTGTATAAAAAGTGGAGCCCGTCATAGCATAAATCAAAAATACAATACCGACCGCATATAGACTATCTCCAAAATTCGATATAAATCTTGCTATAAGCAAAACCATAAAATTTCTATTTTTTAACATATTTTCTCCTTATATATAAAAAGTAAGCAAGTCAAGGTTTGTCTTGCTTACTTTTCTAAATATCTTTACAAATTTACTTCAATATTTATCAACATATCAATCTTTTATTACTATAACAACAACATTATCCATATATACCTCCTTATATTTATTAAATTTTAGTAAACTAAATTTACTCGCTACAAATGTTTAGTAAAAATATTGTAATAAATCTTTTTCCCATCAATATCCATAAATTCATCAGGTCCTTCTTCAAAATCAAAGTGCTTTACTAGTTTCCTACTAATTACATTGTCTTTATATACCAATCCATAAATAGTATATATATTAATTAACTTAAGGAAACTAAATACTTTATTAAAAGCAGATCTAGCTATTGATTTATTTCTAAATTTCTCAGAAATCGCTATCCCTAGACTAGCACTCGAACCTTTTATATCATAAATCATTATAATACCGCATTTTATATTGTTATAATTTATAATATAAAAATAATAATTATGCAGTTCAAAATACTCTATAGTATTTATTATATCTTTTTTATATATTGTTGTATTATCTATACTATTTAATCCTTCATTTTTTACTAACGGATCATTGTATAATTGCAATAAAAACTCTATGTCTTCTTTATTATTTTTGTCAGGTGCTACAAATTCCATAATTATATCTCTTTAACTTTATATATAAAATACACCTATAATTTATTAATGTCAAATTTTATATTATTTTATTAAACAATGTCTAACAATGTTGTATGTTTTATATAGGTGGGATGTATGCATGAGGTTACAAGTTTCTAAATCTAAAAACGCTGTCTCTTTTTATATTGTTGAATGTACTTATGTTGATGGTAAAAGAAGTAATAAGGTTGTTGAAAAACTTGGTACTTATGATGATATTAAGAGGAAAATCGGTGATAGGGATCCTTATGAATGGGGACGAGAGAGGGCTAAGAAGTTAACTTTGGATAAAAAATTAAATAAGGAGAATAGACTTAGTTTATCTCTTTCTCCTGAAGTTAAAATTCCTTTGGATTCTATTTCTTTTTTTAATTGTGGATATCTTTTTTTGCAAGAGGTTTATTATTCTTTGGGTTTAAAGGATATTTGTAAGAAGGTTTCAGCTAATTATTCTTTTGATTATGATCTTAATGATATTGTTTCTAGGCTAATTTATTCCAGAATGCTCAACCCTTCTTCTAAGAAGTATTCTTTTGAGTATTTTTCTCGTTTTTTGTGGCCTTCTTCTTCTAAGCTTTATGATGTTTATAGGTCTCTTGATATTATTAATGAGAATAGTGATTTTTTTCAAAGATAAGTTGTAAAATTAAATGCGACACTAGAAAAAAATAGAAAACTCATACTAACTTCGTGTAAAATGTTAACAATCACAAAAACATTCACGGAGGTTAATATGAGTTATAAACATCTTACCATAAATGAAAGAATTAAGATAGATGTATTAATCAAGAGGGCGTATCTTTACGAAGAATAGCGAAATTTTAGGATTTCATCACTCCACAATATCTAGAGAATTAAAAACGTGTAGTAATCAGTATGAAGCTATCTATGCTCAAAAAGATAAGATTAAAAAATCATCATTTAAGGGCAGGAAACCAAAAGCTAATGATAATATCACCAAATCCATAGCTGAAAAACTCCATAAAAAATGCTCTCCAGAACAAATAGCAAACACTATATGTAAAGATGCTGTCTGCTTTAAAACAATATATAATTGGATTTACTCAGGAGTTATAGACTTTGATGTTTCTAAGCTAAGAAGAAAGGGGAAATCAAGAAAAGCCAAAGAAACAAGAGGTAGGTTTAACATTGGTAAACCAATAGACAAAAGAGCAAAAGAAGTCAAAAAATAGAAGCATTAAAGACCTTTACATCTGAGAGAGGAAAAGAATTTGCTTGCTATGAAGATGTTGAAAAACAAGGGATAGACTTTTACTTTGCCGATGCGTGTTAAGCTTCGCAAAGAGGAAGTAATGAAAACTCTAATTGACTATTAAGAGAATATTACCCAAAGAAAACTGATTTAGCTAAAATTGAAATAGAAGAGTTGATTAAAAACTTAATGGAGCTTAATACCAGACCTAGAAAATGTCTAGAATATTAAACTCCATTTGATTTATTTATGCACGAACTTAGTTTGGTTTAGGTGTCGCAATATTAGTTGCAATTCATCATATGAAAAAACTAAATAGCAACTTATAATATAATAGGAATTATAAGATTATTAGAATTTTATCTATTTAACCCAATAATTTTCATGGAGTTTAAAAAATTCAGGCTCAAGCTCTTTAAATGGACCTAAAGTCTCAAATTCTTTCTGTCCACTAGCAAATACTACTCTGCTAGATAAATTTAAAGTAGGATTTCTAATGTTATCACCAGTGTACTTCTTTAATTCAGACCCTCTAGCTATATATACATGTCTACCAAGATTTCCCCAGTACATAGCACCAGTACACATAGCACAAGAATCTGCACAATTATATTGTATGGAAACAATTATTCTCCAACAACCATATCAAACATCACAAAGGTAATGAAAAATGAAATAGAAGCCTACCACAATCGCAAAATCAAAAAAGACTTTGTAGTTTTGTATTGTGATGCTACATACTTAACAGTAAGAAGAGATTCAGTAGCAAAAGAAGCCCTTACATACATATACCCAAAAGCAAAACATCAAACATGCTGGAGACACTTAATTAGGAATATAGAAAATAAAGTAAGGGCAAAAGATAAACTAGAAGCAGCAAAAGATGCTAAACTAATATATAACTCAGATAATATAGATATAGCAGAAAAAAGATTAGCAGAATTTTTAACGAAATGGTCAAGAAAATATCCAAAACTTAGAAAAATGCTAGAAGGAAAGATAATTTATTCACCTTTATGCTATTTCCAAAAGCAATAAGAAGAAGCTTGTATACCAATAATATATGTGAAAATTTCAATAAGGATATAAAAAGAAAATTAAAACAGAAAATTCAATTTTCAAATGAAGAAAGCCATGATAAAGCAATCTATATACCAGTATCAGAATATAATAATAAGTTTTCTAATAGGACCCATCTTGGATTTGGATTGGTAAGATATGAGCTTAAAATGATGATAGAGGAATTAAGATAACAAAATTTATAAGTTGGAGTTTACACAAAAAATTTGATACTACCTTAAGGTTAAAGTATAGTATATAAAAAATTATAAGAGTATTCTTATTATTTGATTATCTATTTATTAGGAGATACAATGGACAATGTTATTATTTTAATACCTGCTTTATCCCCCCCAAAAAAATATTTTATCAATATATCGAGGAGTTATTAGACAATAATTTTACAAATATAATTGTTGTAGATGACGGATCTGATTCTACTTACAAAATATTTTATAAAGAACTTGAAGATATAGGTATAGATGTTTTTTATCATAACAAAAATTTAGGTAAAGGCAGAGCTTTAAAAAATGCTTTTAATTACATATTAAGTAAATATAAAACTGGCATCGACTATATAATTACAGTTGACTCAGATGGTCAACACAAGGTTGAGGATGTGAAAAATATAGCAAATATAGCTTTATCTAATAATCAAAAAGCTCTATACCTAGGTTCAAGAGATTTTGATAAGTATAATGTTCCTTTTAAATCTTTTTTTGGAAACAAATTAACTAGCTTTGTTTATAGAGTATTATACAGTGATAACTTAAAAGACACACAGACAGGATTAAGAGCTATTCCTTTTGAATTTTTAAAAGATTTTTTGGACCTATATGGCGAAAGATTTGAATACGAAATTAATATGCTCATTAATTGTTCAATAAACAATAAGAATATTATAGAAATACCAATTCAGACTGTATATTTCTATGATAATAAAGAAACACATTTTAATCCATTCCTTGATAGTTATAAAATATATAAGGTTATGCTTAAAACTTTCATAAAGTTTACTCTGTCGTCTTTATTATCGTTTTTAGTTGATGTAGGTATTTTTACATTATTCTTTAAGAGTTTTAGTAAATTTATATATTCATCAACTTTAACTATTTGGATTTCAACATTTTTATCAAGAGTATTATCTGGAGTATTTAACTATACTATTAATAAAAACTTTGTTTTTAATAAGGTAAGCAGAGAAGGAATGTTTAAAGAGTATGCAATATTGTGGTTTATTCAATTAGTATTGTCAGGTTTCTTAGTTACATTCGTCTATTCAAAAATACCATTTAATCCTGCTTTGATAAAAATTTTAGTAGATACTTTAATTTCTATTGTTAGTTTCAACATTCAAAATAAATATATCTTTAATGGTGAGGAGAAGTGATATGCTGATTATTGGTTTGTCATTACTAATTTGTAGTTTTTTAGGGTATTCTGGTTGGCTAAAAAATAAACTTAATATAGATACAGCTTTTATTCCTTTCATTTATGCTACAACTTATACAAGTACAATTTATATTTTTGCTTTATTAGATATTATGAAAGTATGGATTCTTTTATTTAACTTAATAGGAGTGCTTTTATTTATATTATGTATCAAACATAATATATCATTCAAGACCCTACTTCCAGAATATCTGTTCTTATTTTCATTTATACTATTTTTAATTATCTATTTAACTGGAAGAAGATCTCTTGCGTATGATGATTTTAGTCATTGGGGAGTTATTTCTCGACTTTTAATTGAGGAGGATGGCTTAAATACAGCAAATGATTTTAACATTCATTATAATACATATCCACAAGCAACTGCTTATTTTTCATATGGACTTGTAGAACTAATGGGTTATACAGAAAGTAGAATTTTGATTAGTAATGGTATTCTACTTTTTGTATCTTTCTTTACTTTTTTATCAGTTTTAAAGAAAAATATAATTGACATTATTTTATTACTAGTCTCTACTTACTTTGTCCTAATTTATAACATTAGGTTATTTGCCTTATCTGTAGATAGTATTTTAGGTATTATACCTTTTGCTATACTTGCATATAGAATTTACTATAAAAATTGTAATGATATAAAGATATTATTTTTAATACCTATGTTTGTAACTTTAACACTAGTTAAACATTCAGCATTGCTATTTGTATTATTTATTTTTATAGTAGAACTATTAATAGATGAAAATATGAAGATAAAATTAAAGTGGAATACCCTTTCTATCGTTACAAGTATACTTACCTTTGTTTCATGGAAAATTCATGTATCTATGGAGTTCCCTCAACATACTAAACATGATTTAAGGTTTTCTTCATATAAGTCAATATTCTCAGAAAAATCTACAGAGGATATGATAAATGCAATCTATTCTATAATAATTGAAATATTGCACGATAAAGTATTTTGGATATTTATAGCCATTCTAATAATATTTTATATAACTAAAAATAAAGATAAGGTCATAGGTAAAATAATTATTTGTAGTCTTGTTTTCTATTTTATTTATCAAGTAGGTTTATACTTAACATATGTGTTATCTATGTCTACCAGTGAACTTAAAAGGTTAGCTTCATATGATAGGTATATCAGATCCTTTCATATATTTATAATTTTAATAGGGATTTATGTATTGTTAAAGAAATATTATAAGTCTTATTATATGAAATTACTACTTATAATTTTCTTATTTTTCTCTACTTATACTGCTAAACCTGTAATTCAGATTACTGAAGAACAGGAAGAAATGAGAGACTTACTTGATCTAAAGAAAAAGGAATTAGGAAATGTTAGGAATAAAAATATTCTTGTTATTTTCAACAAAGATGACACATCCAGATATTATACTAGAATGAGTATGTATATATTTGATAGAGCAAACGTAACAACTACTTCTGAAGAATCTGATGCAATTATAGATTATGACAATTTTGACATTATAGTAAGAGAAAAAGATATTCGTTAATTTGACATATTTATATATGATAATCTAGATAGAATATTATATATTAATATATTTTTTATACCAGAGCTAATTATACTCAACTCTGGTATTTTGGTATTGTCATATTGAATAATCTATAAATTAGATAGATAAATTAGATAGGATAGTGCCAGTATAATTGTGTTAAAAGAAAAGGTCATTTGAAACCTAAACTAGTACAATGTTTTTAACGACCAAAACAAACTAGGAGTAATCAAATGACCCAATTACATTTTACATTAAAGATAGATGATATTTTAAATTTAATCAACTCAGAAATTAAAAATTATATAGCAAAAACTATTCTAACCAAAGTATTTAATACTAATATCCCATTAAATCTAGACAAAGTAACCAATTTCTAGAGACTGTGTAAAATTTTGTGTATAGAAACCTCCTGATTAGGGTAAGTAAAAACTAATCAGGAGGATTTTTATGCAAAGAAAAAGACCAGAGACAAAAAGAAGTAAAATAGCAAAAATGTTAATTGAAGAATATCAACCTCAAAGTGCACAAGATATTCAAGAAGCGCTAAAAGATCTTTTAGGCGATACAATGGAAGAGCTATTAAAAGAAGAGTGGCAAAATAGACCCCTAGAAAAAATTTATCCAATGGTCTTTTTAGACGCCATCCATTATCACGTAAGAGAAAACAACATAGTAGTCAAAAAAGCAGTATACATAGCCCTAGGCTACAACCTAGAAGGTTTTAA
>JALEUV010000093.1 GCA_022780515.1 Anaerococcus sp.
CAGACTTAGATCTACAAATTGCATAGAAAGATTAAATCAAGAAGTTAGAAGGCGAGAAAAAGTCGTTAGAATATTTCCTAACGAAGATTCAGCCTTGCGTCTAATAGGCGCAATCCTCATTGATATCAATGAGGATTGGATAACATCTTCTAAATTGTATATTAGAATTAAATAGTAAATATTGTGCTAGGAAATTTACACAATATTATGGACTTGACTATACAAATATACAAGAAAAAAGTGATGAGCAGAATAGATTTACCTATTCTGCAACATCACCATTTTAGTAAATTTATAGAAATGTTTGCAAATAAAAAATATTTGTGCTATAATATTAATGTAATAATATATATATATTTAAAAAGCTTATAAGCTGAAAGGAAGAAATTCCAAAATTATGTAGAAAGTAGAAGTATTATAGCTGTTTGTAATGATACAGCTATGCGTGTTGTGAGAAGCTTTAGTAAAGATAAAAGAGGTTTTTGGTGATAAAAAGTATTAATCCAAGCAGATATAAAAATGGCGACAATTAAAATTTATGGAATTTAAATTTATTCTAAACTAAGACCAGATTTTATGTAAATAGTAAATTAAGTAGATATATAATGAAAAATAAAATAAAAAGAAAACTTTTAACAATTACTGCAATGATTATGATGTTAGCTTCTGCTCCTGGAATTGTACAGGCAACATCCGAAACTGTTTATTTTAACGGGAATCCTATTAACTGGGATCATGGAAGAAAGTGGGGAGTGACTAGTTATTCACAGGTCCAAACACATATTTATGAACATTCTGCAACAGCAAATAGTACATTTTCGGGTTGGAAAAATCCAGGAGTAACAGCTTATGCTTCACAATTTGTGGGCACATCTAGAGCAACAGCTTACTGGAATTGTAGATAATAAATAACTTTGGGAGGCTAAAGAAATCTATGGAATCTTTAGCCTTCCACTTTATTTGGAGGTGCTATGAAAAATATTTTTAATGGTAAGATATTAAAATATGTAACTTGTCTTATGATAATTGTACAGGGGATTTTATTTTCGTTACTTGCAACTTTTTATATGGGGGAATCTTATTTTAACAAGCTAAGAATATATCCAAACTCTGCTTTATACATAGAATTAAAGACTATACCTGAAGAAAATACAGAAATGACCTATAGGTTTTTAGATGACTATGCCCGCCAAAACGGTTTGTTTTACATAAGGAAAGATTTACTCATAGATGATATGGGTACAACCATCGGTATTACATTGAGTGTTGATGGGGATATAGAAAGTAATAGAGATGAATTGAATTTAGACTTTCTAGGTGAAAATATCATTAGTACGAGTAAATTAGATAAGCTTTTAACATCTGATAATGACGATGCAACTTTAGGTCTAGGAAAAAGCTCATTAAATAGTATAGGTGATATTCCTAGCTTTATAATGGGAAATAAAGTTCTTGTTAAAAAATTAGCCACAACTGTAAATGAAAGAAATACTATTAATGGAGAGTATAGGATAGTAGGCTTAAGTAAGGATAAAGAGGCTGACTTTTTGGAAGGACTAAGCCAAGTAAGTGGGGTAGATAGTTCGGTATTTTTTGATGGCAAATCTGGATATATCATAGATCATGGATTTGGAGAAATGGTTATAGTTGGTACTTTTGTGTTTAATAGTTTAGTTTTATTAGCTTTACTTATAGTAATAACTATAAAAAACATACCAAATCTAGGCAAGCTAATTTTACAAGGACGGTCTAGGAAGCATTTTGCTTTGAAATTATATCAACCTTTCCTATATACTGCATTATTTTCAGTTCCTTTATTTATAGGCTACGGGATAATTTTTACAGGGTTTACTTTTAAATCACTTATTTTCTTTTCCTTGATGGTAGGATTAGGATTAATTAATTTCTTGATTATTGGGATTTTGTTGTTAATATCATCTCTTTTTATCTTTTTAATTTCTCCTATAAATGCCATAAGAGAAAGAATGCCAAGGAAAAAATATATGGCAATTGCTGTTTTTGTATATTGCCTTTTTAATGTTTGTTTAATTGCTATGTGCTCCTATATTGATGGCCCTTCCAGAGAAGTTGAGAAAAATATAGAAATTAAACAAAGTTGGGACAGGGTTTCTGACTATAAAATTCTTAAAGATATTTCTGTAGGCAATGATCAAGCAAGTTTTAATAGGCAGTCTAATGAATTTTTTAGAGATTTTTATAATTGGTATAGGTCAATTGCTGATAAGGATGGAGTCTACATAGCTAATACTGCTTTTACCTCCAAGGATGATTTAGAAAACTATAAGGCTAACCATGTGTATGAAATTGTGCCTAATGAAGAGTTTTGGCTACTTACAGCTTCTCCTAATTATTTAAATAAAATAGGTATAAGTGTGGACGATTCATTAGTTGAAGATGCTAAAGAGGGCCTTAGAACTTACTTAATTCCTGATAATAAGTCTGACGAAGAAATTGCTTTATTAAAAGAAATGTTAATTGAGCAAGATACCAAAAGTATTAGACCAGATGATATCGACACTACCTTCAATGATAATAAGGAATTTAATTTTGTAAAATATGCTTATGATGATGACATATTTTCTTACAGTACAGATTCATCAAAGGATCTGATGATAAAAAATCCTATTATACTAGTACTTACACCTGAGAACATGATATATAGAGAGTCGGAAAGTTTGTCTGCTATAGGGTTAGAAAATTCCTTCATCAAACTTGATGATAAGGCTGATAAATACTTAGACCCATCTTACCTTACCAAGTTTAATTTGGGTGATAATAATATAGAATTTGCTACAATTAGTTTATTTGTTGATGGTATTGTAAAAAATTTATGGGTAACTATAAAAATTTTTTTAGGGTTTTTACTTTCCCTTACTTTTATAGTTATCATACTCTTGATAACTATAGTAACTATTTTTCAAGACGCTTATAAGGAGAGGATATCCGTTAAGAAATTCTTAGGTTATAGTAACTTCCATATATATAAAATACCTATCCTACTAGTGATTTTTGTCATAACTATTGATATTGCTAGTGTTATAATACTTAGATCTAAGGTAGGCATACTTTTGATGACGATAATTGCTCTTGTCCAAGTAATCATTTTTTATATGGCTATGGTAAGTAATCAAATGAAAAAACTAAATTTATTTTTGAAAGCTTAGGAGGATATATGTATATATTGGAATTAGAAAATGTTAGTAAGAGCTATGATGGAATAAAAGTTATAGACAATCTTAGCCTATCTTTCCCAGAAAAATCTATTGTTGCGATCACAGGAAAGTCTGGTTCGGGAAAAAGTACTCTACTAAATATGATAGGCCTACTTGAAGAAATTGATAGGGGAGTAATAAAAATAAAGGGTCAAAACCTGCCAAAAATAAATAGTAGGTCAGCCACAAAGTTGAGAAGAAATGTAATCAATTATTTATTTCAATCATTTGCTTTAATAAGTGATATAAATGTAAGTGATAATCTATTAATTGCTATGGAATTTATGGACCTACCCAAAGATGAAAAGATGAAAATTATAGATAGGACCCTTGAGGAAATGGATATATTAAAATTAAAAAACAGAAAGGTAAATACCTTATCCGGTGGAGAACAACAAAGGGTTGCTATAGCTAGGTGTATACTAAAACCCGGTGATCTGGTTCTAGCAGATGAACCAACAGGATCTCTAGACCCTCTTATGGCCCAAAAAGTATTTCGATTAAT
>JALEUV010000125.1 GCA_022780515.1 Anaerococcus sp.
GGGAAAGTATCCTCACTGAAGAAAAAATTAATATGGGTTATTCTTTGAGCCAACTTAGGGATGAGGATAGTAAGTCCTATGATAGGAGATTTAATGCCTTAGTAACGGCTAATGACTTTGAAGAATTTTCCTACCATTTAAGGCAGTTGGTGAGACTACTAAAGTCAAAAAAGAAGGGTCAAGCCAAGGTCAACTATGCCAAGCTGGCTAGCGACTTGTACTCGTATCTTATGGGAAATGAAGAAGGCATTAGACTAAAATGGGCAAGAAGTTATTATAGTTATAGAAAAGTAGAAAAAGAAGAAAATAAAGGAGAAGAAAATGAATAAAAATAAACTATTCTTAGACATCCACGCAATCCAAACCCTACCACCATCAAATATCAATAGGGATGATACAGGTTCACCTAAATCTGCCCAATATGGAGGAGTCAGAAGGGCTAGGGTATCAAGTCAATCTTGGAAGAAGGTTATTAGGGATTATTTCAAGGAAAATTTAGAAGCTAGCAATTTTGGTATAAGATCTAAAGGCATAGTTGAGTATTTAGCAGATAAAATTCAACAAATTGATCCATCAATAAAAAAAGAAGATGCAGTAAAGAAGGCCAATAAAGCTATAACAAAAGCTGGAATAAAGAAAGAATTAAATGCAAAAATAGATTCGCTTTTCTTTTTAGGTCATATCCAAGCTGAAAAGCTAGCTAAGGCAGCCATAGATGGAGCTGATAAGAAAGAGCTAGAGGATATATTAAAAGGTAATCCTGCCATAGATATAGCGCTATTTGGTAGGATGGTGGCTAATAATTCAAACTTAAATGAAGAGGCATCTTGCCAAGTAGCCCATTCCATCTCAACCCACGCTGTCAATCAAGAATTCGATTACTATACTGCTATTGATGACCTAACAGGGGAAGAATCAAATCCTGGAGCATCCCATATAGATACTACAGAATTTAACTCATCAACCCTATACCGCTATGCCAATATAGCAGTTCATGATCTAGAAAATCAACTTGGAGATAAAGAAGCAACTATAAAAACCGTAGCCTTATTTATAGAAGCCTTTACCAAATCCCTACCAACAGGCAAGGTAAAGTCCTTTGCCAACCAAACTTTGCCTCAACTACTTTTGCTAACCCTAAGGGAGGATAGGCCGGTAAATCTAGTGAGTGCCTACGAAGAACCAGTTAAGTCAAGAGAAGGCTATGTAGACAAATCTATACAAAAACTATTTGAAGAATACGGTAAAGTAGAAAAATTCGTAGATAAGCCAATATATACAGCCTTTGTTTCAACAGAAAAATTTGACCAAGAAAATAAAGAAATCATAGAAAAAGATTCACTAAATGATTTATTATCAGATA
This sequence comes from Anaerococcus sp., assembly GCA_022780515.1. Lineage (GTDB taxonomy): Bacteria > Bacillota > Clostridia > Tissierellales > Peptoniphilaceae > Anaerococcus. The sequence goes on from JALEUV010000125.1 coordinate 1,364, forward strand.
TAAAAGGAAAATTAGAAGAAAATTTAGAAGATGGGGAATAATATGTCAACTATTTTATTGAAATTTGCATCTCCCTTGCAGGCTTGGGGTACAGATTCTAACTTTAATATAAGACATACAGA
>JALEUV010000106.1 GCA_022780515.1 Anaerococcus sp.
GTATGATGGCTTTTGAAAAAGCATGGAAGGAGTATGAAAATTGCGAGAGAAAGAGATTGAATCTGCCCTTGTAAAAAGAGTAAAAGAGAATAGTGGACTATGTCTTAAATTTACATCTCCTTCAATGACGGGAATACCAGACAGGATAATACTTCTACCTAAAGGTAAGATCGGATTTGTTGAAACAAAAAGACCTGGAGGAGAACCAAGACCAATTCAGAAAAAAAGAATAAGGCAATTTAAAAACTTAGGTTTTAAGGTTTATGTCCTTGATTCCAAAGAAAACATTGATGAAATAATGAAGAGAATCGGAGGTGACTAATTGGAATACACTCCACATAGATATCAAGCGTATGCAACAGAATTTATAAAAGGAAAAGAAGTATCAGCACTATTACTTGATATGGGTTTAGGCAAAACAGTTATAAGCCTAACGGCTATAAAAGACTTACTCTTTGATTCTTTTGAAATTTCAAAAGTTCTAATCATAGCACCATTAAGAGTTGCCAGAGATACATGGAAGGAAGAAATAGAAAAATGGTCTCACCTTGATATCTTAAAATATTCAGTAGTCATAGGTAGTGAAAAGGAAAGAATAAAAGCATTAAATAAACAAGCGGACATTTATCTGATCAATAGGGAAAATGTAGATTGGTTAATAAATAAAAGCGAATTACCATTTAACTACGATATGATTGTAATTGATGAACTATCATCTTTTAAATCTCATAGGTCAAAGAGATTTAAAGCCTTGATGAAAGTTAGACCAAGGGTAAAAAGAATAGTTGGTCTTACTGGAACCCCATCATCTAACGGACTAATGGATTTATGGGCTGAGTTTAGACTGCTCGATATGGGAGAGAGACTTGGTAGATTTATTGGTCAGTACAGGGAAATCTACTTCAAACCAGATAAGAGAAATGGACCAATGATTTATTCTTATAAACCACTGCCTTTCGCTGAAGATGCAATCTATGAAAAGATATCAGATATCACAGTTTCTATGAAAGCTGAAGATTACCTAAAAATGCCAGAGAAGATAAACAATGAAGTCTTTGTAAATCTATCAGCTAAAGAAAGAGATATCTACGAGACATTAAAAAAAGACCTGGTCGTTAGTATTAAGGATAAAGATATAGATGCAGTCAATGCTGCAGCCCTTTCTAATAAGTTACTTCAAATGGCATCAGGTTCTGTTTATGATGAAGATAAAAATATGATTCATATCCATGATAGAAAGCTTGATGCTTTAGAAGATTTAATAGAAGGTGCAAATGGTAAACCTGTTCTGATAGCTTATTGGTATAAGTCAGATTTAAAAAGAATAAAAGACAAGTTTGATGTAAGAGAACTTAAGACAAGTGATGACTTTAAAGAATGGAATCAAGGAAAGATTCCAGTAGCTATTATCCATCCAGCATCTGCTGGTCATGGACTTAACCTACAAGCGGGAGGATCAACACTTATTTGGTTTTCCCTTACTTGGTCATTAGAACTTTATGAACAAACTAATGCCAGACTTTATAGGCAAGGGCAGAAAGAAACAGTTGTGATTCATTATATATTAGCAAAAGGGACGATTGATGAAGATGTGATGAAAGCTTTAGAAAATAAGAACAAGACACAAGCTGCACTTATAGATGCAGTAAAAGCAAATCTAGAGAGTTGATGTCATAGAATGTCACTATCAAAATTTGCTAAGATTAATATAAGAGTAGAAGTTATATGGATAACTTACCTCAAAAATTTATGGAGGTAAGCATGAATGCAAAAGAATATTTAAAACAAGCTTTTTATTTAGACAAAAGAATTAATAGCAAGCTAGAGCAAGTAGAAAGTTTAAATGCACTAGCGACGAAAGCTACATCGACCTTATCAGATATGCCTAAGAGTCCTAGTAGAGGAACATCTAAACTTGAAGATACTATTGTTAAGATTGTAGATCTCCAAGAAGAAATCAATAGGGACATAGATAAGTTGGTAGACTTGAAGAAGGAAATAGCTAATTCAATTTTTGAATTAAAAGATAAAGAGGAACAAACAGTACTTGAAAAAAGATATCTTTGTTTTAATACTTGGGAGCAGATTGCAGTAGATATGAATTACTCAATTCAGTACTGTTTTAATGTCCATAGAAATGCACTAGGAAAGATTTCTATTCCGATTAAATCTATGTAGTAAAGTTGATAGAAAGAGAGTAAGTAGTTGTAGTATAGTTAGAATAGCAAAAGAATAATAAAATGAGCCTTGGAGATTAAATCTTCAGGGCTCTTAACAATTAGAGGTAGGGCTCTTAACAATTAGAGGTGTTTTAATGCCAAGCAAACCTAAGAGACCATGTTCACATCCAGGTTGTCCTGAATTAGTTGACGGACGATTCTGTAAAGAACATGAGAAAGAATACAACAGAAACTATGAAAAATATAAACGAGATCCTAAAACTCATAGGCGTTATGGAAAAGCGTGGAGACTTATAAGAAAAAGATATGTAGCAGAGCATCCACTTTGTGAGATGTGTTTAAAAGAAAATAGAATGACAAAGGTTGAGGAAGTACATCACATACTTCCTCTTTCTCGTGGTGGAACTAATGACGAAGATAATCTTATGAGTCTTTGTAAATCTTGTCACTCAAAGATTCATGCAAAGAGTGGAGATAGGTTTGGAGGATAGTTTTCCGTGGGGAGGGGGATGTCAAATCTCTAAGACAGATTTCCCTACCAACGGTGCCGCCCTCTCACG
>JALEUV010000022.1 GCA_022780515.1 Anaerococcus sp.
GTGCATGTGACTATCACAATTATACTTTAAGGAGGTTTTCTTGGTGCTTGAAGCTAAAGCTTAATCCCTCCACCTGCATAGCAGGTGGTTTATTGTTTCGCTCTCTTTCGTTCGCTCAACTCACTAAAGTGAACAATAAAAGGAGCTATTCTAATTTAGATCATAGCTCCTTTTACCCATCTCTACAATAATATTAATTTTTACCGTAAATAGTATTTTTAAAATATTAATAATTTCTAATTTCTCTCTATATAATCTCTCTCTAATTCTTTATTGTTTTCATCAATTACCTCTGCGATACCCTCAATAAGCAAGTTGATTGCCTTTATAATACTTTCATCATTTAGGTAGTACTTCAAATCAGGATCAGACTCCATTTTTTCCATTAGAATTCTTTCTATTTTATATTTATCCAAACCTCTAAACAAAATTACCCTTCATACTTTTGCATAGTTTCTTTTATCAATAGTGATAATATTTCGATTGCTTTATCTTGCTCTTGCATCCATAGTGTATATACTCTTCTTATGTTATTTAAACTTGAAAGCTCGTTTGCAAAATTTAATATTTGCAAATTAATTTTCTTAGATACCTCTCTGGATATATTGCAATTTTTCTTCGAAAAATAAATTTCATTAAATATATCAATATCTTTTCCTTGTAGAATATCAGAAGATAAAACTTCTCCTAAATTAATTATTGTGCTAGGTTCAAAATCATTCATTACCAATACCTTGTCGACTATTTCCTTTATTTCAGCATTTGCACTATTTCTAATCGATATATACTCACGTAATGTATCATAAAGTTTTTCCATTTGTTCTTTAAGTAATAATGGAACTTCAAGGTATCTTGTATCATTCTTAATTCTATCCCATGCTGAATACTGAGGATAAGGCATATGTGTCTGTTGTCCTATGCCAAAAACAATATAGCCAGGATATTGATTTTTTTCAAAGATATTTCTTTTCATATTAATTAGTTCATCATATAATGGACTGTAAATAATATTTTTTCTTCTCAGATTATATATAGATTTCTGCTCTCTTTTATTTACCCATATTGATCCTAAAAGTGTAAATACTCCGCCTATTACAGCACCTAATAGAGTAGCTATTACCCCAAATGTAGTAGGATTATTTGTTATACTTGTGAAATTATAACTCTTGTAAATTTTTACTAAGAAAAAAATAACAACAAATGTAAAAATAATCGCTAATATTTTACGGTGCTTATAGACATATACTTTGAATTTTAATTCTTTCATATTAATGTATTTGCTCCTAAAAAATAATATATTAAATGTCCCCTAAAATTTATTATCTGCCTAAAAAGCACCAGTCTAAAGACCAGTGATGTCACTCTTTTCTAGACCTCTTGGAAGAATTATTTAATTTATTCTTTTCGACATAATTTCCATTTTAATCCCAGTTACAGTTTTTTATCTTCTGTAACTATTAAATTTTAAGATAGTACTTTTGTAAAGTTACTCTCTATAATGTCCTCTAGACTCGAAATCGTTGATGTTCCTATTCGTAACATCAGAGATTTCTCGCCTAAGGAGGACAGACCTTCCATATATCTTCGCACTTCGTGCTTAATATATGGAGCTTAAGTAAAAATATCGCTTGCGATTCCTCTCTAAAACTCCTTTGGAGTTTTCTCGCTTAGTTTTTCGGACTTGGATTTGCTTCGTTTGAGTGAGTCTATATCATATTTGAAAATCACTCCGTGATTGGGGGGCCCATTCAGCGACTTCACAAAAGAAAATGCTCCCTACTCGGTCACATCTTTTTCGTTATCCTGCAGAAGGGCAGCCACCCATATATCTTCGCACTTCGTGCTCGATATATGGGGCTGACGTAAAAACATCGCTTACGATGTTTTTACTCCCATTCTTCTTTTCCAAACGTCCGAAATATACCAAACCATTCAAAATACAAGATTCTATTTTTTAATATCACTAAATCCACCTAATTATAGGACGTTTTCAAATTTTTAGTCCCATCCCAGTACCGAATAAAAATTATAATGAGTATTATTTTTATCTGTTAAACTTATAATTTTTTAAATTGAACACTAAGTTCATCAATTGTATGTCCATCATCATCAAAAAACTCTATTTAACAATTTATATCATTATATATTAATAGCGTTATACCTATTGTTTCTGCTCTGATTTCAGCTAAATCTTCATAGCTATAATATTGATCAATCCCCTCTTAATAAAAAATTTCCATATCATTTATCTGATCTGTTAGATCCTCTCTAAGAAAGCATCTTAATGTACTTGCTCCTGACTGGGCTTATTTTCATAAACTCCTAATAATCAGACTTACTAACTTTTTGCCAATCTATGCATTATTTAATATTCTTCTTTAGCGTTTGATCAATTGCAATAAGATCTGGCCGTAGATACATGCAATTTGCGAATCTAAAATTATCATTTAAAAATTAATTTATCTAATTTTACCAGCATCAAAGCCCTTTAGATTGTGGAATAAATCATCATCTATATCGATAAGGCCTTCGAAAGTCCCAACTTCAATATCATAAATCTGACTAGAATCCTAAAGCACTATGGCCCTTTTTTGCTGATATATTCTTCACTATGTTTGGTCATGGAAATCCCCCGTTTTTTAGAATATTCTTTACTCCTTGATATTAATTACACCTGAACAATTGGATACTGGGATAAATGTTGAATTTGGAAAATAATCTCGGAACTTATCAAAAACAAAATAAAATTCATCATCATCCCAGGAATTTGCCGCTTGTTTTTTACAATTTTCTAATTCTTCTAAGCTCTTAAAAGCAACATCTCCAATCAAAATCTTTCCCCCATCATTTAGAAGGGGCATTAGTGACTTTATAAATTTAATCTTATCCTCATCTTCTAAATGATGCATGGAGTATGTTGCGATGATTGCATCGTATTTATTAGCCAAAAGTGCTCCATCTAATCCATCTGAGAAATCCTTGACGTAAAGATTTGCAAATGGCATCTTTTCTTGAGAAATCTTTAGCATCTGATCAGAAAAATCCTGACCATAAATTTCTATGCCCTTTTCATAAAGCTTACTAGTTAGAGTACCAGTACCAAAGCCTATATCTAAGATTATCTTAGGCTTTAAAGCTAATATTTCATTATATATTATATTTAAAATCTCCTTATATCCAGCAAATGGATAGGTGCTATCATTATCAGATATATTTACACTTTTATCATATCCATCCGCCCATAGGTCGAAGCCTTTTTTATCTAACATTTACAAATCTCCTTTAGTTAGTTCATTCTCATTAAGTATTTTTAAAACTTCTTCTTTATCTTTAAGATCATAATCTTACTTGTAAGTATTTTCAAATGCAATTATGCTAAGTTCAATTCCATTTTAATTTTCTAATAAGGAATCCTGAAGTAAAAATACTGCACGTTATTTTCTCTGGATTCATCGACAAGCTTGTCGGCTTATCGATTCTTCTCAGACATGATGGGACTAACGAAAATCACAGCTTCGCTGCTCTCCGCGTTTCAAGCTATTCTTCGGGTAAAACTCCTAACTGGGGAGTTTTACTCCCATTCTTCTTTTTCAAACGTCCGATATATCCCAAACCATTCAAAATACTAGGTTCTATTTTTTAGAGTATACCAAAATCTACCTAATTAAAGGACGTTTTCAAATTTTTAGTTCCGTCCCTATCCCAGTGCCGGAACAAAAACTCTATAATAATTTTACTTGTGTAGTTTTTTTTAATCTGATTGGTTTAATTTTTCTAAAGATATGAGTTGGGTCTTTGCAAGTTTTCTAAGTTCAATCATTCTTTCTTTTTGCTCCATCCCTTTTTCTATTAATATTGCATTATAGGATTCCATATTAGAAAATACTAATAGTTCATTAAGACTTGCATAGTCCCTCATGTTTCCTTTTAAGTCAGGATTTTCTTCACGCCACTGTTTTGCTCTTTTATTAAAGAGTGCCATATTAAGATTATCTGCTTCACTTGCATATTTAAATGATAACTGTTCATCTGTAAGATCTTTTAATAAATACTCTTTGATGGCATCTGTATGAATTTTATAATTGATTTTAGATATTTCTCTATGAAGATTCCAAGTTAATGATAATTTTGAGTTTTCATCTTCTTTTAGTCTTTTATAATCTTGAATAATATATAGCTTAAATTCTGGAGAAAGCCAAGACGCAAACTCCATCGCTATATCATAATGAGCATAAGTTCCACCATATCTACCAGATTTTGAGACTATTCCAATAGCTCCGGTAGATTCTATCCATTTACTCGGTGTCATCGTAAATCTATTTAAACCAGTTTCATTTCTAAACGTGTCGAATTGCACACGGTTAAAATTTATATTATTAAGTACTTCCCATAATCCTATGAATTCTAGAGTATTCCTATTTCTTATCCAGTTTTGAATAACGAATCTTGGATCATCTGTATTTTTATATTTTGCTATATCCGTTAAGCTTATATAATCATTTTAAAAATCTTCAGTATACACCTGAATCGATAATCCTTTTTCAGAAATTTGCCCTTTATTTATTTTTGACAATACACTCCCTCCTCATTCTGGCTTAATCTTTACTACTTGTATTATAACATAAAAATAGCCAGGGAACCGCATGTTTCTAACCTAGTCCCAAAGCCTAAATATATGTATAGTTTCCAACAGTCTTTGATACCTTATTTTAACCCTAAAACTCCTTACGTTGGCATAGAAAAAGCACCTACTAAAGAAAAGCAGATGCTTAGCTATTGTTATTGATTTTTATTATTTAGATACTCTTCATTTACCTTTAGCAACTTCTTATAGTAACTATCATAGGTCTTGGAAAATTTTCTAATAAGTGGGATTGCTATTTCATAATATTGATTTTCTTTCATAAAGTTTTTTAGCTTATCTTGGATCTGTTTCATCATGCTATTTTGATACTCTTTACTATTTTTATAACTTTCATATCGAGAAATTACATCCTCATTATCTTTCATCCACTTTTCTGGATCCCCAATAGCATCGACTTTAGTCTGATTTATATCCTTTAAGGTTTTCATATCAAAGGGTGCGCTAATCTTTTCAATATATTTTTTCTCTTCTTCAGTTAATTCAAAGGCAGGAAGCCTATCAAGATAAGCTATATATTCGTAAAAGGAATTCTTACCATCATTTTCTAATGGTTCATTCAAAAATGGCTGATAGGCAGCAAATATCATCTGTCCAAAATATCCTGGAAAAGCAATTTCTAGTTTTTCATAGATGGTTTCTTCCATCTCAAGTAGTGAAACTTTCTCATTGATTAGTTCATTGCTTTCACCTCTAACAATCATTTCTAGTATTCCTTTCCTTTTTTCATCAAGGTCCAATTGATGTTGTTTTTCCCTTAAGACAGAAGATAGAGCATCACCACCTGAAGATATACACTGACCAATTTCTGAGACACTCATTCCCAACTTTCTAAATATAGATACCTTTTTCAGAATTTCTAAATCCTTGGTACTATAGTCTCTATAGCCATTTTCAGATTTATAAGGATGTATAAGTCCTTTATCCTCATAATACTCTATCGCCTTCCTAGTTAGACCCGTTTCTTTTTGAATTTCACTTCTTAACATGGTTTATCCCTCCCTTGATTAAAGGATAACACGGTCCCCAAGGTTCAGGTCAAGCCCTATATATTATATAAAATTCCCACTTATCTATAAAGCAAAACATTGCCTCAGCATTTTACGAAGTTCTTATTTTCTTTTATATTAAGTCTTATTCAAACCTACATTTTATTGTCGCATAATTTATTTGTTTGCTAAGTTATATAAAATATGTACGCAAAAAGACCGCAGTTTGAAACTATGGTCTAATTTTTATCCTCATGCAAAGTGCTTGGAAGAATTATTCAGTTTATTCTTTTTTATAAATGTTCCCATTTTAATCCCAGTTACAGTTTTTAATCTTCTGTAAATATTTAATTTTAACATAGTACTTTTGTATAGATCTTTGATCTATGCTGTCCTCTCAGAAGATTTTCAAGTTTCTTCCCTAATTTAATTTACTCATTGACTTCGTTCTAGTTGGACTTTAGGACTATTAAAAATCTCTTCGTGATTGGGGGTCCCATCAAAGATATTTTCAGGACACTTGATCTTTGATTTTATTTCTCAAAGAATACCTGTAGTGGATCCTAAGGATTTCGAGAATCTGATTACCATCCTCCTTCATCTATATATTTAGGTATCCAGAAGCATAGTTTGCTTGACGACTCTTTATTTTTCTAATATTATTCTACTTATTATACTTGTTAGAGACAGATTTGCTTAATCCTATTGTTGCTAAATACAAATAATCAAAATGATTACTTGACTCTTTTTAGCCCATAAGGACCTAGTTCATAGACCTTATCAAAAATTTCATCTATAAAATCCCTATCATGAGAAGCGGCAATTATCGCTCCCTTATAATCTCTTAGAGCTTTGTTTATCTCAGGTTTAGATAGGGGTGATAGGTTCCTAGTTGGTTCGTCTAGGACTAGAACTTCTGCCTTATCTAAATTCATTTTAGAGAAAAATAGTTTTGCTTTTTGCCCTCCAGATAGGTCTGATATATTTCTATACATCTCTTCTCTTTTAAAGTTTAGGCTAGCTAGAAGATTTGAAGCTTTGGTATGATTATCTTTTATAAATGAATCAGATATATATTCTATAGCATTTATCTCTTTTTTCTCATATTCAAAATAAGATTGCGGCATATATCCTACTTTAAGATTTAAACTTTGGCACTCTTCTTTTAGTTTTTTCAAAAGTGTAGTCTTGCCAGCTCCATTTTTGCCAATGATACATATCTTTTCAGGACCTATTATTTTTAAGTTTATATCTTTAGCTAAGACCTTATCCCCTGCCCTTAGACTATCTAATTTGTAGTCTAGGATTTGCTTGCTATTAGCTATTTTTATACTATTATCAAAGAAAATATCTATAGGAGCTTCATAATCAGGTTTTTTTGTAAGCTTTACTTCCTCCTTTTCTAGTCTCCTTCCAATAGATTTTACAGTATGCATTTTCTCCTTTAGCAACCTACCTTCCGCATCATTTTTTGTAGCTCTAATGTCATGTTGGACTGCATCGTAGACTCTCTTATACCTGAATATTTTTTTATCAAATTCTTCTCTTTCTTTGTAAGCTCTATTTGTTTCCGAATCTATAAAGTTTTGTCTTTTTCTTATATATTCATCGTAAGTATTATTAGATACTGTATGTTTGGACTCACTCCTTCTTCTAACTTGTTCTAGGTGTATTATCCTACTAGCTATATTTGAAAGTAGGTTTGTATCATGGGATACAAAGATATAGGGAATTTCTAAATCTTTCATAAAACTTTCAAGCCAAGATAACGATTCATAATCAAGGTCATTGCTAGGCTCATCAAATAAGAAAATAGTTGGATTTTTTAATAGTTCAACTACTAAAATAAACTTTATTTTTTCACCACCAGAAAGCTCTCTCATTTTTATATCATTTGATAAAATATCAGCTGATAAGTTAAAGTCTGCTAGGTATTTATAAAGTTCATTATAGTCTATAAGCTCTACATCTACTTTGCTAAAGAGATATTCATTAGCTGTCAAACCAAAATATTCTTCTTCCAAACTTTGCGGTAAATACCCCACTATTTCATTTCCTAGATATATTTTTCCACTAACATCACAGTAATTTTTTACATCATCTATATTAACAATTGATTTTAAAAGTATAGACTTCCCATTACCTTCTTCACCTATAAGACCTACCTTATCACCATCATTTAAGGTAAAATCAAAATTCTTCAGAATTATCCTATCATCTTCTATTAATCTTATAGTTAAATCTCTTATCTCTAACATAAATCCTCCTTAGAAGAAGCATGCCAGATCATAAATAAAATATGAAAAAGGCCTATCCACAAATAAGTGAATAGACCTTCTCCTTGTGTAAACAAAGCAATCTTATTCACAATATGGCATACTAAAACTAGCCTCAACAGGCTAAAAATAGTATCAAAATTTCCATATTGCTTATAAAATCACTATACATTTACCTCCGTTTTATTATTAACTTTAATATACTTATAATTGTTTTTTATTCAAATACTTTTTTAAATAACCTCGAGTAATCGAGGAGGGACTGTCTGTAATACTTTTTCAATTATCCAAACAATCATACTAATCACTGTTAATATGTCACTTATAAAATTCATCATAGGCAACACCTCCTGAATACTAACTACTTCTTTTCTTAGTCCTCATTATTCCATAGTTTTCTAATCCGAGGCAGGACATAAATATTATACATCTATCTTATAATATTTGCACATACTATTTATATAGTCATGTATTGTATACATTTGAGTTTTATTGGTATTTATAGCCTTTGTTAAGAAAATAATAATATCTTCCTCAGTAAATTTTTTTAACAGAATGTATAACATTGCTTTATTAGCTTTATTTTGCTTAGTCAATAAAATATTGTAATTCTCTAAGCTTTTATTATCTTTAGTTTTTAGTAAAGTATTTTTCAATAAATCTGAATATTTAAATTGAAGATTATTAATTATATATCCATTTTTATTTAGTATAGTCTTTGTTGAATAGTCTATTTTACAATTTATAAAATAAACATCTTTAAACTTACATCCAGAAAAATCAATTCCAGTTAAATTACATCCATTGAATACTACTTGATTAAAGCTAGAATTTTTAAAACTGGTGTTTTTAAAGTTTACATATATGTAATCTACATTATCAAACTCTACTCTTCTTAAAAAAGAATAAGTAATATGTCCAGCTCTATATCGCATTCTATAAAAACGAGCATCATTAAAACAACAATTATGAATATTTATTTTGTATTCATAAGAATTAGTCCTTCCACCTAGTTTTTTAGGATAATTAGATAGAGTAAAAGGTGTATTCACCCCTATCTTACTTTTTCTTCTTCGTCTCTGTTTCAACTTATTCTTTCTTTTCTTTTTATATGATTTCATAATATAATATTAATTTAAGTTTGTAATTTTCAATGTAATAAAGGTACTGTCAAATTTTTTGTGTAAACTCTAACTTGTAAATTTTGTCTTCTAAATTCACCATCTACAATTAAATCGTAGATTTGGTTGTAGATGGTGAATCACTTATTTTCTCTATCATCATTTTAAGTTCATATCTTACCAGACCAAATCCTATATGGGTCCTATTTGAAAATTTATTATTGTATTCTGATACTGGTATATAGATTGCTTTATCTAGGCTTTCTTCATTTGGAAATTGAACTTTCTGTTTTAATTTTCTTTTTATATCCTTATTGAAATTTTCGCATATATTATTGGTATACAAACTTCTTCTTATTGCTTTAGGAAATAGCATAAAGGTGAATAAATTATCTTTTCCTTCTAGCATTTTTCTAAGTTTAGGATATTTAATTGACCATTTTGATAAAAACTCAGTCAATCTTTTTTCTGCTGATTCTATATCATCTGAGGTGTAGATTAGTTTAGCATCATTTGCTACTTCTAGTTTATCTTTTGCTCTTACTTTATTTTCTATATTCCTCATTAAGTGTGTCCAGCATGTTTGATGTTTTGATTTTGGGAAGATATCTGTTACTGCTTCTTTTAATCCTACTAGTCCATCACTTACAAAGAGTAATACATTTTCTAATCCTCTTGATTTTAAGTTTATTAGCATTTCCTTATAGTTATTTGCTGATTCTTCGGGGAATAATGAATAGTCTAATACTTCTTTGTTTCCGTTTGGATCTATACCAATTATTACATGTAGGGCTTCTTTTGCTACTGAATCCCTTCTTACTGGTAAGTATGTAGCGTCACAATACAAAACTACAAAGTCTTTTTTGATTTTGCGATTGTGGTAGGCTTCTATTTCATTTTTCATTACTTTTGAGATGTTTGATATGGTTGTTGGAGAATAATTGTTTCCATACATTTTTTCTAATAGGTCTGCTATTTCTCTTGTAGTTATACCTTTCTTGTATAGAGTTATGACCATATTCTCAAGATTATCTGTGTTTCTAGCGTATGCTTTTACAGTTTCTTGTTTAAACTCACCTGCTCTATCTCTTGGTATTTGAAGCTCAAGTTCTCCAAATCTAGTCTTTAAGTTTCTATGATAATATCCATTTCTAGAATTGCCCGACCCATAGCCTTTATATTCCCATTTTTCATAGTCTAAAAATACTGTTAGTTCTGATTTTAATAGGTCATTAATAGCTATTTCTAATTGTTGCCTAAAAAATTCATTAATATCTAATCCTTGGGTTAGTATTTGTATTAAATCTGTGTTAAAATTATTCATAAGAGAACTCCTTGTTAGTTTATGTTTTTCTTTTATTTCTTAACAAAACTTTACAAGTTTGAGTTCTCTTTTTCTATTTTACACATAATATTTTATACTATGTCCAATATAAAATGGTATATTCATCTTTTTGTAATTGAAAAATCCTTTGTGATTTTCTTGCTAATTTTCCCTAATTATCTCCGATTAATCTCTAAAAGAAACTATTCAATTACACCCATTTATATAATATTAAAAAATAATCTATGAGGAAATAAGGTGAAATAGACTAAGTACAGAAATCCGATATGAGGCGTAATAAAGTACGCCACAATTACGTTTATTTAAAACGAATATACTTGACCGTTTCATCTTCGGTTTACTATTTCCTAAGTATATTTAAAAATTATTACATAAATTTCAATCTTATTAGCGAATCAAAAAAGCCAACGCTCCTTTTCACAGCGTCAGCTTTATGCCCTTCTTCTGATATTTGAGGATATAAAAAATGGTGGCCCTAGAAACCTAAGCAAGGATCCACTTTTTATATAAAATTTCTCCTATATGAACAGGTTCATATTGGAACGGTCGTTGTCAGCAAGCATGGTGGCAACTCCTCCAATTTGGACACCATCAATGAGTTCTTCTTGGCTAAGTCCCATAATATCCATGGTCATCTGGCAGGCGGTTAGTTCTACACCTGCGTCTAAGGCTTGTTGGATGAGCTCTTCTAGACTATCGACTCCCTTCTCTTTCATAACCGAGCGAATCATCTTTGACCCAGCACCGAAGAAATTCATGCGAGATAGGCCAAGTTTCTTAGATCCTTTTGGTAGCATGGCAGAGAACATCTTGTCCATGAAGCTCTTGTCAGTTATTGGAGGATTTTCCTTTCTGAGTATGGAAAGACCCCAGAAGGTAAAGAACATGTGGACCTTGTTGCCCATGGCAGCCGCTCCTGTGGCTATGATAAATGAGGCAATAGCCTTGTCTAGGTCACCGTCAAAGATAATCATGGTCTTTTCTTTGCTAGGAGCTTCTTTTGCCACTGTCGGCATATCAGGCTTTCCCGGCACCTCATTTCCCTTTTTAAGGACTGCAGTAAAGGTTCCCTTGTTATCCTCGGTACTTATGAGCTGGTTGCCCGTACTTTCTGCCCAGGATCCCACATCTCTGGTAAAGCCAGGGTCGGTTGCTGTAACTTTGAGTTTTTGGCCATCTTCCAAATCTTCCATGGCCTTAGCAACTTGAACAATGGGACCAGGACAGCTCAATCCGCAAACATTTAGAACTTGCATTTCAGAAATGTCAGTATGATTTGACGGCTCATCTTCGGAAACAAACTTGTCTTGTTCAGTAGATTGGGGGCTTGTATGCCCAGGGCTTGAAGTAGCAGTCAGATCCTGATAGGTATGGTAGCTTCCCATAAGATATGATACTTTATAGCCATAAGCCTTTAGGATTCTCTCAGCTATATAGCCTCTGATTCCTACAGCACAATAGGCAAGGTAGTGCTTATCCTTGTCCAATTCTCCTAGGCGACTTCTCAACTCTGTCAATGGAATTTTGACAGCATTAGGAATGGTTCCTGCAATGGTTTCTATGTCCTCACGAACATCAAGCAAGGTATACTTATCACGATTCTCCTCATATTCTTGGTAGGCCACAGGATCTGCTAAACCCTCTAGGATATTACGAGCTGTAAAACCTGCAAAGTTTACTGGGTCTTTGGCAGATGAATAAGGTGGGGCATAGGCAAGCTCTAGCTTACTTAGGTCATCAACATTCCCCTTGAAGTGGATAGTGGTTGCGATGGTATCAATACGCTTGTCTACGCCATCATAGCCCACAATTTGTCCACCAAGGACCTTCCCATCTGCTCCGAAGATGAGCTTTAAGGTAAGTGGACTTGCTCCTGGATAATAACCAGCGTGACTCATTGGATGGATTAGCGTTACAAAGTAATCTTTTTTGTATTTTTTTCCAAGGCGAGCTAGAGTTTTTTCGTTTAGACCAGCTGATGCTACTGTCAGGTCAAAGACCTTTGCTACGCTAGTTCCAATGGTTCCTTGGTAAGCTACTTGGTCAGTGCCTAAAATATTTGCTGCTACTTCACGACCTTGTTTATTGGCAGGTCCAGCCAAAGGAATAGCAGTTTCTTCACCAGTAACGAAGTCTTTGACAGCAATAACATCTCCTATAGCATAGATGTCAAGGTCTGAGGTCTGCATGGTATCGTTGACCTTGATATGGCCACGCTTTGTCAGCTTAAGTCCTGCATCCTTGGCAAGTTCACTATTTGGACGAACTCCAATGGACATAATAACTAAATCTGTCTGTATAGACTTGCCAGAGCTTAATTTTACTGACCTTCCTCCATTTTCTATAGATTCAAACCCCTCTCCAAGCATTAGCTTAATTCCCTTGGCAACTAAATGATTTTCAACTAGTCGGGCCATATCCTTGTCTAGTGGTGGCATAACTTGGTCTGCCATCTCTACCAGAGTGGTTTCAATGCCTAATTCTACTAAGTTTTCTGCCATCTCCAGACCTATAAATCCTCCACCAATTACTGCTGCTTTTTGGGGATTATTTTCCTTGATATAAGCTGTAATTGCATCTACATCTGGAATATCCCAGAGGGTAAAGACATTTTCACTATTAATTCCTTCAGCCTCTGGAACAAAGGGGTGGGAACCAGTAGAAATAAGGAGTTTATCATATTCTAATTCATAGTTTTCACCTGTAGCGTGGTTGGCAACTTGGAGTTTTTTCTCCTCTGGAACAATCTTTGTAACTTCGTTTTGGACACGAATATCAACCCTGTATTTTTTTCGGATATCTTCAGCTGTAGTCACAAAGAGAGCTTCCCTGTCCTCAATAACGTCTCCTACATAATATGGAAGTCCACAGTTAGCAAAACTCACGTGCTTACCACGCTCCAGGAGGATTATCTCCGCATGCTCATCTAAACGTCTCAATCGGGCAATGGCAGTTGCACCACCTGCAACCCCACCAATAACAACAATTCTCATCTATACATTCTCCTTTAGGCACATTATAATCTTGCGCACATCTTCCCTTTTGCACGAATAATAGTTTCGGTTTTCATCTTTACGGCATTCGACAATGTCCATGTCTTTTAGCCTGCGAAGGTGCTGGGATATGGCAGACTGGGTCACATCCATACATGAAGTAATGTCTGTCACAGAAGTCTCCCCCTCCTCAATAAGTTTCTCCAAAAGACAGAGCCTAACTGGATTGGCTAGGGCCTTCAAAAGCTCTGCCTGGCTTTCTATACGATTCTTGTGTTCTTGATCGATTGTACTCATCTCCTTTTATTATAGCTTTAGACTATTCTAACATACTAATATTATAAGTTATTTATTATCCTTGTCAATGGTCATATGGAGTATTTTGAAAAATTTTGCTTATATTCATAGCTTTTATAAGCCTGACAATTTATTAGATAGTCAATAAGGATATAAAGGACTCATGATTTATAATGTATACAAATACAAAAAAAACTCAATCCATTTGTAAGATTGAGGTCTTCTATGCCATAACTAACTCTATATACTTTTATAAGTTATTTTCCCATATCCACTTACAATTGCAAGAAGAATAAGGATAAGGGTATGCTTTAATAATTTTTTTAAAAGTCTTTTTCATATACAATCCACTTATTCATGTAGGTCTTAAATTAAATTGTATCATGGCAGTTTCGAGTATAATATTTTAGTTGATTTTACTGTACCAGAATTTTATCTTATTAAAATTTCAAGTATTAATGAACTATTTTATATTAAATTATATATGCACAGCCCAAAATTCCGTTTAAAATGGTCCTTGGGATTGAGTTGCAGCTGGTTTAGGAAATGAATATGGCAAGGGCCGAGTCAAAGCCAATTCCATATCGTTTATAAAATCATTATTGACTTAATTTCTTTCTAATATCGTAAGCATTTTTAAGTTCTTAGAAAAATATTTGCTATGATATAATTTTTTTGGCTTTCGTCGAAACTTCCCATATTAAATTTAAAATAGTCTTTTACTTGCAACGTATTATAAGATGGATATAAGGTTATTTCACCATTTAACATCTCAAGTTCTTTTGCGTATATCACAAACTTATCTTTGTATAGTTTATTATAAAATACTTCTGTAGCATTCATTGCAACAAATAGACTTACATCTACTCTTCCATTAAAATAATTGCTATAATCATCATATGATAAATCTGAAAAATGCAATCTTTCTTTAAAAGCAAAATATTCACTTGTAGGCCTTTCTAGGTAAATAGAGGTCCCTATAATTAAAGAATCAGCTGAAAAAAACTTATCGATTATTGGATATAAATTATCTTTCCATTAGCACCGGCATTTTTCTGCATCTTTTCTCTTACATAACATGCAGCCTCTGCAGCCGGTGAAATTAAGATCATTAAGATCAATATATTCCACGTCTGCTCATGCTGAAATAGCGCCTTCTTTAGCTGATTTTAAGAGTTGAGCTGTATTCCAATTTTTTCTAAGACTTGCATTTAAAATAATTGTTTTAATTAGTTCTCCTTATTCTTAATTATAATACTTTATATCTGAAATTAAATAGGCCATGGTTGGTTATTTATCATATATGACAAAAGGTGTATTAACTAAATAGAATTTTGATAATAATATTTAATAAGTCCTTTCAGAAACTTTTTTCGAGTTTATTCGCTTAGTTTTGTGCTAGCCCGTCTGGCTTTTGGAAGACCCACCAAGGAATGGTCTCGAAAATGACCGATGCTTTTGCATCGGTCAGCCATAAATTGTGGGATTA
>JALEUV010000032.1 GCA_022780515.1 Anaerococcus sp.
GGTTTTTCTTCTTTTAGATAATTATATAGTGGATCCGCTTTGTCTCCATTTACATCAATTTTGTCAAACCTGTCAAATGTCGTTCCATAGTTTAATTCACAAAATCCATTGATTTCGCTTATATCTTCTGGTGCTTGGTTAGCAAATTGGTTGCAAGGGAAGTCTAAGATTTCAAATCCTTGGTCCTTATATTTTTTGTAGAGGTCTTCTAGTCCATCATATTGAGGAGTAAAGCCACATTTTGTGGCTGTGTTTACTATAAGAAGGACCTTACCCTTATATTTTTCTAGGGAAACATCTTCTCCCTTTGTATCTTTTACTGTAAAATCGTATACAGTTGTCATATAATCTCCTTTATATTTTCTCAACTAATGAATTATTAATATTCAAAAGCTGGTATCTCTGAGCCTTTTGATGATTCTTCTATTATCTTAGCTGTTTCTTCTACTTGGTAATAGTTTTCTACCAAGTCCTTCAAAACTTCGGAGTTTTCATTCTCCTTAGCTGTAGCTATTATATTGATATAGATATTCTTAGCTGGATCTGTATGGTCTTCTAGGTAGATGGAATCTTCTGTAGGAATAAAGCCTGCATCAACTGCCATTCCTGAGTTTATAACTGCTGCATCAGTATCATCTAGACTTCTAGCAGTTTGATCTGCTGATAGCTCGATTATCTCTAGGTTTTTTGGATTATCTGTTACATCATCTAGGGTTATAAGGTCTCCTTCGCTTCCATTAACCTTGATAAGTCCTGCAGATTGTAGCAAGAATAAAGCTCTAGCGCCATTTGAAGCATCGTTAGGGATAGCAACCCTTGCTCCATCATCAAGCTCTTCTACGCTTTTGAGCCTTGTAGAATATATCCCCAAAGGAGCCATAACTGTATCACCAATATCAACCACATCACTACCTGACTCTTCATTAAAGCCTTCTAGGTATTTTTTGTGTTGGAAGGAATTTATATCTATATCACCAGATAGGAGGGCTTCGTTAGGCTCAATATAGTCCGAGAACTTAATGAGTTCTATTTTTTTGCCTGTGCCTTCTTCATATCTTTTGGCTACATCTTCCCATGGTTCGTTTTTCTCACCAACTACACCAACTTTGATAACTTCTGCATCCTTAAACTTATCTTCGCTTGCAGCTTCTTCTACAGATACTTGATCAGCTTGACCTTCTGTGCTCGCTTCGTTGCTCTTAGCCCCACAAGCCGTTAGTGTAGCTAGGGTAAATATTCCAAAAATTACTTTACTTATATTTTTCATTATTATCTCCTTTTTTCTAACTTATTCCTCTTTATTCTATCCCCAATTTCTTCTAATCTAATTATTAAGGTGGCTTGACTTTTGATATTATTTATTATCCTTTAGAAAATCTATAGCAAATTTTGTAACAAGTCCTATAGGATAATCAATTGCTTTTTCATCTAGGTCAAATTTATCAGTATGGGAATCAGACCCACTTCCAAATTCTTCGTCTCTTATACCAAATTGTGTGTAGACACTTGGTGCAAGCTTTGCATAGCCATAGAAGGACTCTGATCCCCAACTTGGCTCACATTCTATTAGCCTATTAGGATAAATAGACTCAAGCGAATCTCTAGTAAAATTAGCGAGGTCAATATCATTTACAACTTCTTCTGCAACTACCCTATTGTAGTCACTAAATTCTACCCTACAGCCATGAGCTTCTCCAACAAGAGTAGCTATATTTCTCACAAGACTTAAGGCCTTTTTGGCTTCGTCTAGGTCAAAAAATCTCAAAGTCCCCCTTATTGTGGCCCTATCAGGTATAACATTTGGAGCACTACCTCCAACTATAGCACCTATGCCAAGTGTTACTGGCTTTTCTATGTCTAGTTGGTTGTTCCAGGCTGAATTAAGGTTTGTTACTATATGGCTTGCGGCTATTAGGGGATTAGTAAGCTTATCAGGTCTTGACCCATGGCCACCTTCGCCGATAACTTCTATCTCAATACCAGCGCAACCTGCATACAAGGGACCCCTTACTATATTAAAATATCCACTATCAATCTTAGGGCTTTGGTGGTTGCCATAAACTGCATCTAGACCCTTATCCCTAAGGTGCTTTACCATCTTTTCAATTCCTGCCCCAGTTTCTTCAGCTTCCTCGAAAATAAAATAAACTTTTCCAGCTATTTCATCTTTCAATTCACTCAAAATTTTTGCTGTTACCAAGGATATACTCATATGAGCGTCATGGCCACAGGCATGGCTAACACCTTCGTTTTTAGATATATATTTCTTTTTTCTCTTTAAATTATAGGGATTTTCTTTTATAGCTAGAGCATCTATATCAGCTCTTATGCCTAATGTCTTACCGGCTTTGCCGGTCTCTAGCAAGGCCGTAAAGCCAGTGGATCCTTCTACTTCCTCTACCAAAAACCCCAAGTTCCTACATCTTTGTTTAAGATATTTACTAGTTTCATATTCCCTACTACTAAGCTCAGGCCTTTCGTGTAAGTAAGCCCTAGTAGCTAGTATATTATCATGATTCTCTACTATTTTTTTTTAATTACATTACTTATACTCATAAACCGTCTCTCTTTTCAAAAAAATAACGCCCTTATGTTAAAATATAACATAAGGACGTTTAATCGCGTTACCACCTTAATTTATGCGTGATCACTCACACATACACTCATCAAGTACATACATACTCTAATTCTATAACGGGAATTCCCGTATGAACCTCATATCGATCCATCCCATCAAAGACCATGTTCATCTAAATCAAATTCATCTCTTCTCACCAAAACAGAGACTCTCTGTTGAAAATCATTAAATTACTCTTCTTTTCAAATGGTTTCTATAACTCAATTAGATATTTTATATAATACCACTTTAGTTATTATTGTCAAATAGTGTTTATCGCTTACTTGATAATTAAGGGTGTAAGTGGATTTGATAATATTATTATTCTTCTACAGTGCTTTCTGTTTCTTCTACTGTTGGAACGTCAGCTGCTTCTTGCTCTTCACCTTCTTCAGGAAGTTCTTCTTCGTTAACTTCTTGTAGTGAGCATACTACTTCATCTTCTTCAGCTAAGATAGTAATATTTTCGTCTTTTGCTATATCAAAGTCAGCTACAGTTTTATTTTCACCGATCTCTAGGTCGCTTACTTCGATTTCTGCAGTTTGAGGAATGTATTTTGGTAGACATTCAACTTCGATTTCGTCAATATTTTGTACTAGAACTGATGGTTCAACTCTAATATCATCCCTACCAACAAGTACAACAGGTACAGTAACTCTGATTTTTTCGTTTTGGTTGATTGCTTGGAAATCTACATGTAGATATTGGTTTTTGAAAGAGTGTATTTGGAAGTCTTTAATAAGTACGTCTTTCTTATCTCCATCTATATCTAGACTAATGATTGTTGATGTTCCTGCTTGTCTAAGAATTATTTCAAAGTCTCTTGAAGAAAATTGTACATTGATATTTTCTTCGTCTTTTCCGTAAACTACTCCTGGGATTAATTCTTCATTTCTTAATTTATTTACTTTATTTTTGCCATTGGCTTCTCTATTTTGTGCTTGTAATACTAATTCTGCCATGTTGCCTCCTTATTTTTCATACTAGTTGATTATACCTCACCTATTGAGTTTTTACAATGATTTAGGCTTAATTATAATATTTCTACTTGGTAATTTATTATATCTATGACCGATTTATAGGTCAATTTAATTCTACTTCTAACAGATTTTCATTAATATAATACTTTTTACAAAAATATTGCCTTTAATTTTTTTTAACATATATGATATAATTATAATAATTAAATTAAGAAAGGACGTGCCATGACTAGAAGAGCAAAATTTGGAGAATTAAATATCACTCTTGACGGTGAAGAACTAAAGGTAGGCGATAAAGCACCAGAATTTAAGGCTATCAACAAGGACCTTAGCGACTATATTTCTAGTGAAGATGATGGAAAAATTAAACTAATTTCTGTAATCCCATCTATAGATACTTCAGTTTGTGAGATCCAAACATCAATATTCACCAAGGCTGCTAAGGAATTTTCTGATAATGTTGTCCTTATCACCATATCAAACGACCTACCTTTTGCTCAAATTAGATTTTGTAATGTAAAGGACATCGAGAAGAACAAATTCGTATCAGACTATATTTATAATGACTTCGGTAAGAAATATAATACAATAATGAACGAACTTCAATTACTAAATAGATCTGTCTTTGTAATAGATAAGGACAATACTATCCGCTATGTCCAATACCTATCACAAAACAGCGAGCTTCCTTATACTCAAAGAGCAATAGAAGCCGTCAAAGAACTTGATAAATAAATTTATAATAAGGATTCTAGTAGGGATAGGGTTGTTATAGCTCCTATTCCTTTTTTATTGGTCAAAACATCTATATCCATACCATCTAGACTATCATAGTCGATGTCCCCATAAATTTTTCCATCTAGGACTGATGTACCAACATCAATAAGAGTAATATTCTCCCTAAAATAAGACCTATCAAAATACTTGGCCTTGCCTATGGCAGATATAAAAATATCAGCGTTTTTGATAATTTCTTTTCTATTTTGGGTAGATGAGTTAATTACAGTGAGGGTTGCTCTCTTGGTAATTAAATATAGAGCGAGTGGTTTACCTATAATTTCGGTGTTGTTGGCAAGAACTATATTTTTGCCAGTCAAGTCCTCAAACCTATCCTCCAAAAATAAGGTTACTGCCCTGGCTGTGGCTGGCAAGTAGGCCTTATCCCCCTTCATGGCAAGACCCTTGGACTTGTAAGTAAAGGCATCAAGGTCCTTAAGCTCTATGTTTTTCTTTAGATAGGTAAGCTCATCATTTCCAAAGGGAGATAGAACTATAAAGCCATAATCCTTAGGATAGGCATTGATAAAGGATAAGATTTCATCCTGGCTTTCATCTTTGAATTCTTTTTCAATATAATCTATCGCAAAATCCTTGCATCTTTTAACTATGGCCCTCTTGTAGGAAAGGACTTCTTCTGTAGGATCCTTGGACAAAATAAGGATCTTATTTTTAATTGTATTTGATTTTAAATTTTCTATTAACGATTTTTTAATCTTGTCCGTTGTTAATATATTCATTTTATTTCCTTACATAATAAAAGACCCCAATCAGGATTTCCCAATCAAGGTCTTGATAATTTCAATTAAAATATTCTTCTTGCTCCAACTAGACTATTTAGATAATAACTATCGTAAACATTGCTGTATATAACTCCAGTTGATGGGGTTGAAGCGTGAATGAAAGTTCCATCTGAACTTGTTACTATACCTACGTGGTCGATTCCTCCACCACTTGAGAAGAATACCAAGTCTCCTGCTTGTAGGTTATTTACGTTTACTTCATAACCGTAAGAATATTGAGCTGCTGATTGGTGAGGTAGGCTAACTCCTACTTGAGCATAGGCATAGCTTGTCAAACCGGAGCAGTCAAAGCCTGTCGATGGGCTTGCTGCACCCCATACATAAGGATATCCAATAAATTGACTTGCTGCGTTTACTGCACCTAGAGCTGATCCATTGTTAACTACTGGAGCTTCTTCTTCATATGTTTCTTCTACAACTTCTTCTGTAGTTTCTTCTACTTCTTCATAAGTTTTCTCTACTACTGGGTCTACTTTAACTTCTGTATCTGATAGGTAGTCCATTGAGATGTATCCCTTTGATCCATTGTAGTCAATCTCTAGGAAGGATCCATCTGTATTTCCTTCTACATAATCGCCCTTCTTAACAGATCCTATGATATTGCCACCTGCACTATCACGTACGTTGAGAATTTCAGTATTTACCCAGCCTTGGTAGTAGTAAGTTTTATTTTCAGCTTCTTCTTGAGCTTTTCTTTCTTCTTCAGCCTTTTTTGCTTCAGCTTCTTTTTTAGCCTTCTCTTGGGCTAGTCTTTCTTCTTCGGCCTTTTTTGCTTCAGCTTCTTTTTGAGCCTTCTCTTGAGCTAGTCTTTCTTCTTCAGCCTTTTTTGCTTCAGCTTCTTTTTGAGCCTTCTCTTGGGCTAATCTTTCTTCTTCGGCCTTTTTTGCTTCAGCTTCTTTTTGAGCCTCTTCTTGGGCTTTTCTTTCTTCTTCGGCCTTTTTTGCTTCAGCTTCTTTTTTAGCCTCTTCTTGAGCTAGTCTTTCTTCTTCAGCCTTTTTTGCTTCAGCTTCTTTTTTAGCCTTCTCTTGGGCTTTTCTTTCTTCTTCAGCCTTTTTTGCTTCAGCTTCTTTTTGAGCCTCTTCTTGGGCTAGTCTTTCTTCTTCGGCCTTTTTTGCTTCAGCTTCTTTTTTAGCCTCTTCTTGGGCTAGTCTTTCTTCTTCAGCCTTTTTTACTTCAGCTTCTTTTTGAGTCTCTTCTTGGGCTAATCTTTCTTCTTCAGCCTTTTTTGCTTCAGCTTCTTTTTTAGCCTCTTCTTGGGCTAATCTTTCTTCTTCACCCTTTACTAATTCTTCAGGATAAGTATCGCTCAAAAATTCTTCTTTTAGATAACCATCTTCAGTTTCTAAGAATCCATCCTTTGAGTATCCAACAATTTTTGATCCAGCCGTTAAATAGCCTACGACATTATTTTCTTCTAGGTCTTTTGAAGATCTAATGTTCAATAATGGAGTATTTACGTATTTTACAACTATCTTATTATCTTCTTCCAATTCTTGTATAGGCGCTTCTGTTTGGTAAGCCTCTTCTTCTAAAGCTTCTTTTTGTGGAATTTCTTCAACTGGAGCTTCCTCTACTTCTTCTTGAATTATTTTTTCTTCATTAGCTTCAACTTCTACTAAAGTTTCTCTTGCAGCTTCTTCTATAAGCTTATTAAGATTTTCTTCCTTATCTTCATTATTGTCAACTTTAGCATTTTCTCCAACTTTAGTATTGGCAACTTCCTTAGTGTATTCTGCTTTTACTAGGTCATAGTCGTTATAATTAGCTACATTACTTACATCATTTAAAACTGAGTTTGTTTGTTGATCTTGGTCTAAATTATTAATGGTTGTTGCATAAGCGCTAGCCCCTGCTGTAAGTGCTGCTACTATTGTAAATGCTGCACCTATATTTCTCTTTTTCATGAGTCCTCCATCATCACATTTTAATCAAAATAATATATCAATTCTAGGTCAAGATAGACCGTCTAATTTATAATCTGCTAATATTTTATATCATTTTAACAAAAGTGTCAAGAAAAAGTTACAAAAAAATTACACTTTTTCTTTTATAATCTCCAATTCTTGTTTGATAGACAAACAAAAAAAGACTTTTTCAAAAAAGTGTAACATTTATTAAATATATTTAACAATATGTAGGAGCAAATCTATAAGCCGTGTTCTGTCTTAGATAATCATCTGTCTAGGCCTACTGTCACCAATAGGCTCAAGCGAACTACCATACTGGACCGTGTCGAGCCAACATCCTACTGTCCTATTCGTTCTTACACCGGATGGGGTTTACATAGCCTATGTATCACTACATAGCTGGTGAGCTCTTACCTCGCCATTCCAACCTTACCGCATAGCGGCGGTATACTTTCTGTTGCACTTGCCTGAAGATCGCTCTTACTTGACGTTATCAAGCATCCTCGCTCTGTGGTGCACGGACTTTCCTCGTGATATAATCCCGCGATTATCTGATTTACTCCATATTAGAATATACTATTTATTTAAAATTTATCAATTAATAAAATTCCCTAAAATCATCACCCTTATCATAGGTAAAGGCCTCTCCAGGAATAATCTCATTTACTTCTTCTGCTAGCTTATAAATCACGTGGTTTTCACTAGCATAGTGGCCAGGGTCTACTATTATTATTCCTTCATTGGCAAGGTCCATCCCGTCATGGTACTTGACATCCCCAGTTATAATCATATGGCAAGCTTTATCAATAGCTTCTTCTATTACTTCGCTTCCAGCTCCACCACATAGGGCGATTTTGGAGACCTCTTTCTTGGTATCTCCATAGACTACAAGGCCTGATGCTTGGAGCTTTTCTTTAACAAATTTAAGGAAGTCCCTTGCAGGTCTTTTTTCTATAAAACCATATCTACCAAGACCTGGATACTCTTTACTTTCCAAAGGCTTAATATCTGTAAGTCCCAATATTTGTGCAAAATTATCATTGAGGCCATCCTTAGCTAGGTCCAAGTTTGTATGTAAGGCATAGACACTTATATCATTTTTGATTAGCTTCTCTAATTTTTTATAAAAATTTTGGGATAGGTCTATTGATTTTATTCCATTAAATAAATATGGATGGTGATTAATAATAAGATTACACCCCTTGGCTATGGCCTCATCTATTCCTTTATCTTCAAGGTCTAAGGATACCAAAACGTTTTTAACTTCACTAGTAGGATCACCTACTTGAAGACCTGAATTATCCCAGCTTTCTTGTAGGTCAAAGGGATATCTTTCAGCAAGTCTTTCTATAACTTCTCTAATTTCCATATTTCATATACCTCCTCTATGGCTTGGATTTTTAAATTTATCTTGGCTAAGGCCTTTTTGTCTGAAGAATTTTTAATAATCTGGTCTCTAAAAAAGAGGTTTTTCTCATAATCTCTCCTTAGTTTCTCCTCCAAAATAGGAGACCTCTTGGCTATATCATCCTTTGGGTAGTAGGTCTCAGATAGTTTTGCCTTGGAAGCCTTACCCGTCCTTACCTTAAGGATGTCATAATACTTTTCCTTCTCTAGGGACATAAAGTCTCTTTCTATATAGAAGTTATTTGCAAGCAAAAATCCCCTGAGCTTTTCTGTATTAACATTACTCTCAAGGATCATATAGTCTAGGCTGTGGGCAAAGTCTAGGTCATTGTTTATAATATCTATGATGTTATTGGCCCCCATGCCGGCAATTATGGCTACTTGGTTGGGCTTTTTTTCTAAACCCTTGAAGCCATCAGTTACATGGGTTTTGATAATCTTTTTTAATTCATCATCCAAGGCCTCCCTTAGCTTGTTAAGAGATTTTTCTGAAATATCTGTAGCAACTATGTCTGTACTTATATTATTTTTCGCTAAATATAAAGGAACCAATCCATGATCAGTTCCTATATCAATAACACTTTTATTTTTATCTACGAGTCTTATTATATCTTCTAATCTTTTCTTCTCTTCCATTATAAAAAGTCTTTCAAAATATCGCTTTTATTAGGGCTTTTTAGCTTCCTAAGGGCCTTGGCTTCTATCTGCCTAATCCTCTCTCTTGTTACATCAAATTCCTTGCCTACTTCTTCTAGGGTCCTTGGGGTTCCATCAATTAAGCCAAACCTTAATTGCAATACACGTTTTTCCCTAGAGCCCAGGCAGGATAATACGTCGTTTAATTGTTCACGAAGCATGGTGTAGTTGGCTGCTTCTCCTGGATCTATGGCAGTGTCATCCTCTATAAAATCTCCTAGGTGGCTATCATCTTCTTCCCCTATTGGAGTTTCTAAGGATACAGGATCTTGGGAAATCTTTCTAATCTCTTGGACCTTCTCTACCTCTAATCCCATTTGCTCAGCTATCTCTTCGTTTGATGGGTCACGACCCAGGTCTTGGACTAATTGCCTTTGGACTCTAGCCAATTTATTAATAGTTTCTACCATGTGGACAGGAATTCTTATGGTCCTTGCTTGGTCTGCTATGGCACGAGTTATAGCTTGCCTAATCCACCATGTGGCATAGGTTGAAAACTTAAAGCCCCTACTATAGTCATACTTCTCTACTGCCTTCATAAGTCCCATGTTACCTTCTTGAATTAGGTCCAAAAAGCTCATACCACGACCCACATATTTTTTGGCAATAGAGACAACGAGTCTGAGGTTGGTTTCAGCCAACTTTTGCTTGGCAGCCTTTGAAATAATTACAGCCTTCTTAAGTTCCTTAAGGCCATCTTCGTCAAGCTCTTCTCCCAGGGTAATCTTGTAGGCCAAGTCCCTTATACCTATAAATTCATCGAGTTCCTTTAGGTATTCCTCATCAATAATATTGCCTTTCCTAATTTCTTGGCCAGTTTTGGCTATACTTAGTAGGTCTTCTAGAATCATCCTATCATTGGTCTTTAATTGGTCCTTGTTGATGGCCTTGGACAAGATATCATTAAAGAAATTGTAAACCAAAGAAACAAATTCTTCGTTGTCAGTTATATTTAGCATGTGGTCAAAGGAATCGAACAAATCACACAAGGAGTTTGCTTCAGTGACATCAAGGTCATCATTTTCGATGCTATTTTGAGCAATAGAGCAAATCATAACCTTTGCCTTTAACTCTTCGACCTTCTTACTATCGAGATCCCCCTTCATAAGGGTATCAAAGAGCTGACCCATACTAATGATACTGTCTACTTCCTTGGTGAGCCTATCATCAATTTTATGATTGCTTACCAGTTCATCATTGGCAGATTTAAGGATCCTAGCTAGGTCTCCAAAGAAAATATCATTAGCAAGCTTTAGCTTATTTTGCTTGTTAAACTTTACATTATTTAATTTTTTCTTGGCAATATCACCGATTTCTATCCTACGGGCTAGGAGGATTTCTTCCCTAGCTGTGAGGAGGTTGACCTTGCCTATCTCCTTGAGATACATCTTGACAGGGTCATCGACCTTGATGCCTGTCATCATATCGTCACTATTTTTATTGAGATCTTCTTCTACCTTATTCTCATCTATATCATCATCGTCATCAATAGTCTCATCATCGATTGCTTCATCTATTTCTTCTTCAAGAAGGCTTTCAGATTTTTCTACAATCTCAATTCCTGAGGATAGGATTTCATTTATGACAAGCTTCTTGCTCTCATCGTCCATATCCTTGAAATTTTCAAATGTCTCTATTTGTGAATAAGTTATTACCCCGTCTTGGGACTCGCTTATCGATTTAAATTCATCGACAATTTCCTTAAGAACGTCATCAAGCAACTTATTTTGATCACTAGTCATCATTAATCCCCTTACTAAGACTTGTTACTTTCAAATTTTTAAGCCTCTTTTTCCTATTATACAAATTAATCTTATCAATTAATTCATCTGGCAAAATAGGATTGGTATTATCTCTTATATAATCTAGAATATACTTATAGTCCTTATCCCCTAGATCAAATTTACTTGCATCTTTATCTCTTAAAAAAGTTCTGACATTTTTAATCTTCTCATCTTGGATAACTTCCTCAAAGACATCCTTGTGGGCCTCATAGTCGGACCTTTGATTAAAAAATAGCCTCAAAACTTCTAATTCATTTATGTTAAATCTCTTGTTAGTATTCTTAACAATAACCTTATCTTTTCTCCTAAAAGTCTCTTTTTTGCCTTTAGAATCAGTATTTTTATTATACCTTTCTATAGAAGCTTTTAAAGTTTGCTTATCTATATCAAAAAGCTTAGAAACCTTGTTAATAAAGATCTCCTGGGTCAAATCGCTCCTTATCGAAGCCAAGAATTCTATAAACAAGTCAAGCTTATCAAACTTCTCATTATCGGCTGCCTTGGCATAGGAATCAAGGATATTTTCATATTCATAATTATAGGAGTCGCTAGCATCTGCCATCTTCTTCTCAAAGGCATCCTTGCCAAACTCTTTTACAAAATCATCCGGATCATAGCCATCATCTAGGCTAATTATCTTGGGAT
Organism: Anaerococcus sp.; assembly: GCA_022780515.1. Taxonomy (GTDB): domain Bacteria; phylum Bacillota; class Clostridia; order Tissierellales; family Peptoniphilaceae; genus Anaerococcus. The sequence goes on from JALEUV010000032.1 coordinate 11,618, forward strand.
TAACTCCTATATCTCTCAAGATATTTATCGCCCTTTTGGTAGCCTTGATGCCGGCATTATCTCTATCATAGCAAATATAGACCTCATCGCTGTATCTCTTAAGAAGCTTGGCCTGATCTTCTGTTAGAGAAGTCCCAAGGGATGCTACTGCTATATCAAGACCCCTGTTATTTAGGGCTATAACATCCATATACCCCTCCACCAAGATAATATCTCGTCTTTTTTGCTTCTTAAAGACATTTAGTCCATAGAGGTTAAAGCGCTTTTTAAAAACATCATTTTCTGGCGAATTGAGGTATTTGGGAAGGGCATCTGTCAAGGCTCTTCCACCAAAGCCAATAACCCTACCCATATTATCTATGATAGGAAAGATTAGCCTATCCCTGTACTTATCATAATAGGTCCCCTTGGAGGACTTCTTTATAAGACCCAGCTCAACTAGGTCTTCCTTCTTATAATTCTTACTCTCTATAAAATGAACCAAGTCATCCCAGCTGTCCTTGGCATAGCCCAGCATAAAGCTATTGACAATCTTAGATGATAGGGACCTTTGCTTCAAATAACCTATGGCTCTTTTGCTAGTCAAGAGATTTTTATAGAAAAACATCATCACATCCCTATTAATTTGGTAGAGCCTCTTGTTCTTAGAATTTTGCCTAGGATCTTCGCTAAAGTCTATAGAAATACCTGCCTTGTCTGCTAGAAACTTCAGGCTTTCTGGATAGGACAAGTCTTCTTTTTGCATTATAAAAGAAACAACATCTCCACCTGCCCCACAACCAAAGCAGTGAAATAATTGTTTCTTATCATCTACTGTGAAGGATGGAGTTTTTTCGTTATGAAATGGGCAAAGACCCTTATAGGAAGATCCAGACCTTTTTAAATCAACATATTCACCTATAATATCTATAATATTAGAGCTTTGCAATATTTCATTTATCTTAGCATCCGAAATTAAACTCATTTTATCACCTAGTAAAATTATACTAATAGTAGGGACCTTTTCAATTTATAAAATTTAGCCTAGACCACTTGCCCCAATTAAAGCTAATGCAAAGAAAGTTAATGAATTTTTAATTATTAAAACGTTTTTATTTGAATTAATTACCACTAATGTGCTAAAATATAAATATACTAAACGTTTATAGGGGAAGCAAATGCAATATAATGAGGAAATCATTTCTAATGATGATAAGGCAATAAACGATGAAGATTTAAATATTAGGGTTTTAGATATCATGGATTGTAGGTATAAATATGACATGCCTTCCAAAATATGGTTTCGTCCCTTTGTCTACTTCTATTTTATAAAAGAAGGAGAAGGAATATTTTTTATAGAAAATGATGCTATAAATGTAAGAAAAGGTGACCTCCTAATATTAAATTCCAATATAGGCCATAATATTTCTGTTAGTGATGAAGCTAGCACGATAAGAGTCCAAGGTTTTGGAGTGGAAAATATTGGTATAGGCAAGTCTGACGAAGACGAAAAGGAACTATCCTACTACTATATAGAAGATTATGAATTCCAAGATATAAGATCTAAACTTATTGAAAAGATAACCACAGAATATGAGAGAGCTTGTCCTTACAACACATCTATGGCCAACGCCCTCGCTACAATATTTATAGTAGGGCTAATAAGAAATAACGAGCAAAAACTTGAAGTTATATCTGATGTCAACTTGAACAGCCAAATAAGCTTCATCAAATCCTACATAGACAAAAATTTTAAGCAAAATATAAAACTAGACGACCTATCACACATCGCCTACATGAACAAATACAACATCATAGCTGAATTTAAAGATACCTATAGCGTAACACCTATAGACTACCTAATCCTAAGAAGAATTGACGTTGCCAAAAACCTAATAATAACAACCAACCACCCTATGGATCAAATAGCCGAAGAAGTAGGCTTCAACTCCCAGTCCTACTTCAACCAAGTCTTCAAGAAAAAAGTAGGAGTAACCCCCTACCAATACAGAAAAAAACATAGACTATAAAAATCGCCCTGGAATTTTATTGGAGGACTAGCCCGTCCGGCTCGGGGAGGACTAGCCCGTCCGGCTCGAAGAGGACTAGCCACTAAAGGCCCCCTCAAAGACCACTTCAAAATTCTAGGACGATTTTCTTTAATTTTCTTCTATCCTAACTCTCTTTATAGTTTCATTTTCTATAGTTACTATTCTATAGACATATTCTCCATATACTATGGTAGAATTTTCGTGGATTACCCTCACATCCTCACGACTTGCGAGCTCATATATCAGCTCTCCTAGGGTATGGGATGTTGTAGGTAGGTTCATATTAAAGTCCCTATTTATCCTCTCTATAGGCATAGATGCATCAAAGGTGTTATCTATCTTCGCCAAAAGTTTTTTATCTGAAAGAACAAATTTCATTACCAAAAATATTATAGCAACTGATATGGTTCCTATCAAAATATCTGTTAGTCCTTGGGAATACACTAGCATCTTACGGGCTATAACAAAGAGGATGAGGGTTAGGATTGACTCATGGCTCCTTGTTAAGATCATGGCTATTAGCTCAATTCCTACTATAAGAAGGAGGGCGTGTTTTAGAAACTCATTCATCAAGAAGTATGATTCTGATAGGTCTCCTGCCTTAAAAAAGTCTATTATATAGCTAACTAGCTTGGGTATCCCTGCTACAACTCCTGCTATTACTATAAGGCATACGGCAAGTTCTATGATACTTGCTGCTTTTTCTATAAAAATATTAGCTTCTCTATGTTTTTTCATTAGTATTCCACATCCATTGTGTAATCAGATGATGCATTCCAAAGCAAAAATTCCTGTTGGCCTGAATCATAAATAGCTTGAATTTGAGCTTCAACTGCTTCTTTATCATATTCCATCCAGTTACCCTCTCCTATCCAAGTAGCTGTAAAGTCTTGGATCCATGGACGGGATAATGGCTTATGTTCTATGTTAGATAGGTATTCTTGCTCAGCAGCTAGGTATCTTTTGACAAGTTCATATGGCTCTAGGTCTGGTTTTTCGATATCAAAGGACCAAGCTCCCCAGTGGGATGGATAAATCATTGAACTCATTATATCGGTTTGGTTACTCATTTCTCCAAAGTCTTGACCTATACCATCAGCCCTTCCTACTTGTAGGGCATAACCAAATACGTCTATGGATATCGGTACATTTAGCTCTTGAAGTTCTTCCCTAGCACGTTTTACAAAACCAGTAATGGCAGAAACTCTCTTGTCCCCTTCTTCCATATCGGCACTCTCATATTCTCCCCTTGAATATTCTAGGGTATCACCAAAGGTTTCAAAGCCCTCAGCAAATCTTACATAGTCGAATTGGATTTCATCGAAACCAGCCTTGGCTGCAAGCTTGGCAATTTTGATGTCATAGTCTTGGACTTCATTTAGGAATGGATTCATAAAGGCTTCTTCGGCCCCATTTTTCCATAGGCTACCATCTTCTAGGGTAAAGCCCCAATCTGGATGCTTTTCTGTTATGATAGAGTCCTTAAAGGTTGTAATCCTACCTATAACATAGATTCCCCTATCGTGCATATCCTCTATAAAGCTTTCTGGGTCTATGATATCAATCTTAGAATAAGTAATGTCTTCATCGTCTGTTTCAAAGTTCATGGTAACATTGCCCCAGTCGTCCTTGATATCAATGACTACTGCATTTAACCTAGTATCTTCGATTAAGCCTATAATCTTATCAAAGGTTGCAGGATCATTTACTGAATACGAGTTAAAGTAAAGTCCCTTGACCCCATCTTCTGGATAAAACTCACTCTTCTTATCTTCTAATGATAGGAGTCTTGAAGTATCGTAGTCCATGTGGTAATCATCTGGAGTCACCCCTACCTCATAAGGCACTCCCTCTTCGTGTTCTAGGGCTTGGTTTACTAGACCCTTTTTAGCTTCTTTTGCTTTATCCTCAGATGGATTTTCCCCTTCACCGCTGGACTCTTCTGCCTCTCCTACTGTCTTATTTTCGCTTACTTCGATGTTTTCCTCTACTGGCTCTTTATTTTCAGAAAAATTACACCCAGCCAAGGCAAATGTTAAAGCAAGCATTAAGGGAATTATTTTTTTCATCTTATCTCCTTAACCAAGAAAGGCGAACCCGAAGGTCCGCCAATATTAAATATTAATTCTATATGAGACTTACTTAACAACTTTTGTAACAACTCCTGATGCTACTGTTCTTCCACCTTCACGTACTGCGAATCTTAGTCCTTCTTCTAGAGCTATTGGCTTTTGTAGAGTTATCTTGAAGGTTGCGTTGTCTCCTGGCATTACCATTTCTACACCATCTT
>JALEUV010000049.1 GCA_022780515.1 Anaerococcus sp.
ATATATAATATAGGAGGAAAAATGGACAAAACAGTAGAATTACTTAAAAAATCAGACGCCCTACTAGAAGGTCATTTTTTGCTATCTTCTGGTAAACACTCAAATAGGTACATCCAATGTGCCAAATTAATCGAGCATCCAGAATATTGTGAAGAAGTAGCACAAATAATTGCTGGCAAATTAAAAGAAAAAAATCTTCTACCTGACCTCTGCCTAGGACCAGCTATGGGAGGAGTAATTATTTCCTATGAAGTAGCCAGAGCCCTTGACACTCCAGCAATCTTCACAGAGAGAGTTGATAATGTTATGAGCCTAAGACGTGGCTTTGAAATAGAAGAAGGATCAAAGGTAATTATAGTAGAAGATGTTATAACCACAGGTAAATCTTCTTTTGAATCTGTAAAAATCGTAGAAGAAGCAGGAGCAGAAGTCATAGCCCTAACATCAATTGTAAATAGGTCAGGAAAGGATGAAATAAATGGTCTACCAGTAGTATCAGCAACAACCCTTGACATAGAAACCTGGGACCCAGATGACCTACCAGAAGACCTAGCCCAAATACCAGTCGAAAAACCAGGATCAAGGAAGATGGATAAGTAAATATAAGACTTAGATAAGTGGCAAGGGGACTTGCTGCTTTTTATTTTGCAAAATTTTAGTATAGTTAAGACATAATGATATTTATTATCAATGGAGGATATGATGACAGACATAAATAAATATAAGGTTAAAATATTAGATATAATAGATGAAATCTCTAATGTCAAAACTTTAAAGCTAGAAAAGCCAGATGGGATTGACTTTAGAGAAGGGGCAAGCTTTAGACTCGAAATCCCTAGGGAAGGAAAGTCCTTGACCCATGATTTTTCTATAAATAGCCTACCAAGTGATGATTATATAAGTTTTACAACTAAATTTTCTGTAAGGAAGTCAGAATTTAAGAAAGAACTTCTAAGTAAAACTATTGGAGATGAACTACTTGTATCAAATATAGAATCACACATGGGTCTAAGATACGAAGACCGACCTATCGTTCTTATTTCTATGGGAGTAGGAGTAACTACTATGCTTCCCCTTATTAGAACTTATTTAAATGATAAGGGAAATATTCCTCAAGTCAAGTCTTACACTATAGCTCTTGAAGGAAAGAGAGTATTTGAAGATAAGTTAGCTAGTATTGAAGATAAGGAATTTAGCCAAGCTTGGCTATCTGGTCGTAAGGAATTCTTCGATTCATTAAATGAAATAATTCTTCCTAATTGTATAGTTTATTTAGTAGGATCAAATGAATTTTTGCTAGACACAATTGTTAAATTAAGAGAACTAGGACTTAGTGATGATGATATTATGATAGATATGGCTGATAAGAAGAAAAAGGTAATGTTTATTGCAGCCAAGAACCACCAAGTCCTATAAGCAGGTATAGCCGGCTTTTTTGGAAGGAAATTATGGATAAGATAAATATAAAAGATATAGAATTAAAGACAGACAGACTAAGCCTTAGGGCCTTTGAAGAAGAGGACCTAGAAGATTTATACGCCTATGCCAAAGAACCGGGACTTGGAGAGTCTGCAGGTTGGTTTCACCATGAAAGTATAGAAGATTCTCGAAAAGTTTTGGATAGCTTTATCAAAGACGCCAATATATTTGCCCTAGTCTATGAAGGAAAAGTTGTAGGCTCTATTGGCCTACATCCTTATGATGAGGAATTTTTTACAAATCTTGCTGGCAAAAAGGCTGTAGAAATTGGCTTTGTAATAGGGTCAGCCTATCAGAAAAAGGGCCTCATGCAAGAAGCCTTGGAGAGGGTATTAGAATTTTTATTTAAGGATATAGGTCTTGATTATGTAGTGGCAGGCCACTTTAGGGGGAATTTTAAGTCCAAAAAAATCCAAATGAATCTTGGTTTTAAGTATTATTCCTCCCATTTAATTAAAACTCAAATGGGGACTAGTGAGGTTGTCCACGAAAATATCCTAAGTAAGGAAGACTTTGACCAATATTTATTAGACAAAGAGAAGGAAAAATCTAGAAAGGATGAGCTCGCTCATAAAAAGCAAATCATAAACCGCTATGACCTTAAAGAAGGAGAAAATTTTTCTTGCCAATTGAACTTCTCCAATGCCCTTATATTTGTAATATCAGGACTTATTTCCTATGATACAAAACTTTATATAGGATCAGACCTAATTCAAATTGACAAAAAAGATAAGGTTGACCTCAAAGTTTTAAGAGATGCTTCATTTATCTTGGTAGAAAATAATTTTGGGGACTAGTATGGAGAAAGTTGGCTGCTACGTCCACATCCCTTTTTGTGAAAAGAAGTGTTATTATTGTGATTTTACGGCCTTTATGGGACTTGATAAGTATATAGACTCTTATGTTGATAATTTAATCAAAGAGATTAGCTTTTATAAGGAAAGGCTCGACCTATCAATTGATAGCCTCTATATAGGAGGAGGTACTCCGTCTTATATAGACCCACAATATATAAGAAAAATTGTAAAAGAACTTCAAAAATTTGACTATGCCCCTCGTGAATTTACAATTGAGGCCAATCCAAATAGTCTCGATGAGGATAAATTAAAAATATATGAGGACCTTGGTGTGACTAGGATTTCTCTAGGTGTGCAGAGCTTTGATGATAGGGTTTTGGAAAATATAGGGAGAAACCACAATAAAGATATAGCCCTTAGGGACATAGATATGATAAAAAAATATGACTTTGACCTATCTTTTGACCTTATGCTAAACCTCCCATGCCAAGACTTTGCTTCTATAAAAAACGACCTGGCCATGGTAAAAAGGCTCGCTCCTGACCATATATCCTGGTATTCCCTAATCCTTGATAGGGGTTCTCGCTTCTATGCCTTGGACCAAGAAGGAAGGCTTGAACTTATGGATGATGATAGGGAAGTAGATATTTTCTCCTATATAATAGGTGATTTAGAGAAAATGGACCTCAACCGTTATGAGATATCAAACTTTGCAAAGCTTGGTCATGAGTCAATCCATAACAAAAAATACTGGGACAATGAAGGTTATCTAGGAGTGGGTCTTGGAGCTTCGGGATTTTTGTCAAATATTAGATATACTAACACAAAAAACTTTGTAAAATATGATCAAGCTATAAGAAAAAATCGTCTACCAATAGTTACTAGGGAATTTATTAGTAAGGATGAGAGAGAAAAGGAATATATTATCTTTAAGCTTCGTGAGAGCGAGGGTTTTTCTTTGGAAGAATTTAAGGAGAAGTTTGGAGAGGACTTCTTGGAAAAATACAAGAAAGAGATTGCTAAGTTTAACCCTTATGGATATTTTAAGATAGGAGATAACTTTGCCTTTACTGAAAAGGGGATGAACCTATCCAATGAATTTTTTGTTGAAATTATCTAAGATTTGCACCTAGAAAAAAATCTACTTGACATGGTTAGTAAACTAAGTATACTATAATTAGCAGTCATAATTATAGAGTGCTAAGAAGAGGTGAGGAGCTTTGAAAGATAGAAGATTACAAATACTTTTTTCTATCATTAACTCATATATTTTAGAAGGAGAGCCAGTAGGTTCCAAGAGCTTAGCTAGTGATTACTCCTTTGATGTATCACCTGCTACAATTAGAAATGATATGAGTAGCCTTGAAAAAAGTGGCTTACTTAAGAAAGCTCATACTTCATCAGGTAGATTACCATCAGATAAGGGTTACAGGTATTTTGTAAATTATCTTTTGGAGAACGAATTGATTGTAGCAGAAACTGAGGCTAACGTTGATAGCATCAGGAAGATGCTTAGCAAGGAAAATCACAATACTAGTGATATCGTTGAGACTGCGACAAAAATTTTGGCAGCGATTACTAATCTAACTGCGGTATCAGTTACATTGAAGAAGGATGTCAAAAAAATCCTAAATATCGAACTTATGAAGATAAGCGATTATAGGGTCCTACTTATAGTAGTCTTTGATAATTCTGATATCATGAATGAAACTATAGGGCTTGAAAGTCCCATTGATGATGACATACTCGCTAGGTTAAATATCTTTATCAAGAAGAACCTAATAGGTGTTGATGTAGCTGACTTATCTGAGAAAATAGATAAGGTAAAATCTAGTATTAATAATAACTTATATGTATTTTTAGATAAGCTTTTCGTAAGAATTAAAAATAATTCTAAAGATGAGTTAAATAGAAATGTCAAAATCGAAGGAATTGGTAATATTTTCAATTTTAAAGAGTTTGATGATTTAACAAAGGCTAAGGAATTTATTAAACTTTTTGATAGCAAGGAAATGATAAAAGATTTGTTGTCAGATGATTTAGAAGATCAAAGCCTAGTCATCACTATAGGAGAGGAAAATCCTCTTGATCAATTTAAAGAGAATACTGTTATAACTTCTTACTTTACCATTGACAAATACACAGTTGGAAAGATTGGTGTAGTTGGTCTAACAAGGATTAATTACAGGGAGGTTATAGGAAACATTAAACTGATTTCTGATTTATTAAGCGAATAAAGGAAGGTGAATGATTTGGCTGATGATATCAAAAACGATGAAAACTTAGACGAAACAGAGGAAAATGAAGAAGACTTTATAGAAGCTGAGCTTGTCGATGAAGATGATGAGGCAGATGAAGATCTTAAGGAAGAGAAGAATGAAGATGACGAATATAAGGATAGGTATCAAAGACTTCTAGCAGACTTTACTAACTACAAAAAAAGGGAAGAAAGTCAAAAGGAAGACTTCAAGAAGTTTGCTTCAAGTTCCCTAATAGAAAAATTACTTTCTGTCTTAGATAATCTCGATAGGGCCCTAGATAAGGCTGATAGCGAAGATCCTTTCGTTAAGGGAGTTATGATGACTCGTGCCGAACTGATTAAGATTTTACAAAACGAAGGACTAGAAGAGATTGAATCAGACGGAGTAGAGTTTGATCACAATTTCCACCAAGCTGTCCTAGCTGAAGAAAGCGACACTGTGGAAAGCAATTATATAATAGAAACCTTCCAAAAGGGTTATACACTAAATGGAAGAGTACTTAGACCAGCTATGGTTAAGGTAGCAAAATAGGAGGAAGATAATATATGGCAAAAATAATAGGAATTGACTTAGGAACAACAAACTCTGCAGTAGCTGTTATGGAAGGTGGTAGCGCAACTATAATTCCAAACAGTGAAGGAAATAGGACTACTCCATCAATAGTAGCCTTCTCAAAAGACGGAGAAAGACTTATTGGTGAAACTGCAAAAAGACAAGCAATCACTAACTCGGATAGAACAATCACATCAGTTAAAAGAGAAATGGGTACTGATTGGAAAACTGCTGAAATAGATGGCAAAACCTACACACCAGAAGAAATATCAGCAATGATACTTCAAAAACTAAAATCAGATGCTGAATCCTACCTAAATGACAAGGTAACCAATGCAGTAATTACAGTACCAGCTTACTTTACAGATGCTCAAAGACAAGCAACCAAGGACGCTGGACAAATCGCAGGACTTAAGGTTGATAGAATCATAAACGAACCAACTGCTGCAGCCCTTGCTTATGGTATGGATAAGGAAACTGACCAAGCTAAAATCATGGTATACGACCTTGGTGGTGGTACCTTCGACGTTTCAATACTAGAAGTAGGAGATGGAGTATTTGAAGTACTCGCTACAAGAGGTAACAATAAACTAGGTGGAGATGACTTCGATAACGAAATCGTAAAATACCTAGCTGATGAATTCAAAAAATCAAACGGTGTAGACCTAACTAAAGACCTAACAGCTATGCAAAGACTAAAGGATGCAGCTGAAAAGGCTAAGAAAGAATTATCATCAACCCTAACAACTTCCATATCTCTTCCATTTATAACAGCAGTAGACGGCCAACCTGTCCACATGGAAGAAAGCATATCAAGGGCAAAATTTGATGAACTAACTAAACACTTAGTTGAAGAAACAAGAAAACCGGTAGAAGATGCCCTAAGAGATGCAGGACTATCTGCAAGTGATATAGAAAAAGTCCTATTAGTAGGAGGATCTACAAGAATCCCAGCAGTTCAACAAATGGTTAAAAACATCATTAGCAAGGACCCACAAAAGGACATCAACCCAGATGAATCAGTTGCCCTAGGTGCAGCTATCCAAGGTGGTGTACTATCAGGAGATGTAAAAGACCTATTATTACTCGATGTAACACCTTTATCACTAGGAATCGAAACCCTAGGTGGAGTTGCTACAAAACTCATCGAAAGAAACACAACAATACCAACAAAGAAATCACAAGTCTTCACAACAGCAGCAGATGGACAAACAGAAGTAGATATCCACGTTGTCCAAGGTGAACGTGAGATGGCAGCAGATAACACAACCCTAGGTAGGTTCCAACTAACAGGAATCCCTGCAGCAAAACGTGGAGTACCACAAATCGAGGTTACCTTTGATATAGATGCCAACGGTATTGTAAATGTAACTGCCAAAGACCAAGGTAGTGGAAAAGAACAAAAAATCACAATAACATCATCATCTAACCTAAGTGAAGATGAAATCGATAAAAAGGTAAAAGAAGCAGAAAAATATGCTGAAGAAGATAAGAAGAAAAAAGAAGGCATAGACGCTAAAAATAACGCTGAGAACCTAATCTATCAAGCAAGAAAGACTATAGAAGATGCTAAGCTTGAAGGGGCAGAAAAAGACGAGATCGAAGCAAAGATCAACGAACTTGAAGAAGCTACCAAGACAGATGATATAGAAAAAATCAAAGCTCTAACAGATGAAGTAACACAAAAGATTTACTCAATGAGCGAAAAAATGTATCAAGCTAGCCAAGGATCTCAAGATCAATCAGCCAACAACGATGACGATGTAGTCGATGCAGACTATGAAGTAATCGATGATGATGAAGAATAAGATATTAACAATTGAAAGCATTTAGATAAAAGAGTATAATCTTTAAAAAATTAGGGGGCTATTTCGAAGAGGAATAGCCTCTTTTAATGGTAGGGAGGAAAAATGAGAGATCCTTATGAAGTCCTTGGAGTAAGTAAATCAGCATCCAAAGATGAAATAAAAAAACAATACAGAAAATTAGCCAAGAAATATCATCCGGACCTAAATCCTAATGATGAGAAGGCTAGTGAAAAATTTGAGGAGGCATCTTTAGCCTACGAAATTCTCTCTGACGACAAGAAAAGAAGCCAATATGATAGGTATGGGGAGGCAGCTTTTACCAATGGTGGAGGTGGATTTAGCCATGACTTTAGTGGAGGTTTTGGTGATATCTTTGGAGATATTTTTGGAGATATCTTTGGAAGTGGATTTTCATCTCAATCAACCCGTAGGGCAAAAAGACCTATCAAGGGAGATGATATCCAAAAGATAATAAAAATATCTTTCCATGAGGCAGCCTTTGGTGCCAAAAAAGAAGTTCAAGTTAGAAGAGAAGTAGAATGCCATGTCTGCGAGGGCAAGGGATCAGAAGATCCATCCAAGGTCTACACCTGTGATAAGTGTAAGGGTAGTGGGGTAATCAATGAAGTATCCCATACAGCCTTTGGTACTATGTCTAGGACTGTAACCTGCGATAAGTGTGGGGGTAGTGGAGAAATTATAGAAGAGCCTTGCGAGAACTGTCATGGATCTGGCAAGGAATTTAAGAACGAAACAATAGAAGTAACCATACCATCAGGAGTTGAGAATAACAACGTAATTAGAGTGACTGGCAAGGGAAACGTTGGAGAAAATGGAGGCCCTTATGGAGACCTTTACCTGGTACTAAATGTGGCTGACCATGAAATCTTTAAGAGAAATGGCCTAGATATTTACTATGAAATGCCTATCTCCTTTGCTACTGCTGCCCTAGGTGGGGAAATAGAAGTTCCCACCCTAAAGGAAACTATCAAGTTCGATATACCAAAGGGTACCCAAACTGGAACCAAGTTTACCCTAGAGGGAGAGGGAATAGAAGATGGTAGGAATAAGAGAAAGGGAAACTTGGACTTTTATGTCAAGATCCTAACTCCAACCAAGTTAACCAAGGAAGAAAAAGAAGCCCTTGAGGCTTATGCAAAAGTAAGTGGAAAAAAAGTAAAAGAAGAGAAATCTTTCTTTGATAAAGTAAAGGACTTTTTTGATTAATGAGTAAAACATTTAACATAATAACCCTAGGCTGCAAGGTAAACCAATATGAGAGCGAAGCAGTCGAAGAAATCTTTAAGGATAGGGGCTTTACAAAAGAGCAGGAAGGCGCAGATGTTTATGTAATAAATACCTGTACTGTAACCAATATGTCCGATAGGAAGTCTAGACAGATGATATCAAGGGCAAGGAAAAATAACCCAGATGCGATAATCGCAGTTATGGGCTGCTATAGCCAGGTAAAACCAGAAGAAGTATCCGAGATAGAAGGAGTAGATATAGTCCTAGGGTCAAGAAATAAGGAAGAAGTAGTAGAGCTTTGTGAGCAGATGCTAGCTAACAAAGACCATATAGAAAAGTTCGTAGAAGTTAGCGATAGCAAGGAAATAGAGGACCTACAAATATCAAACCAATCAGAGATGACCAGGGCATATATGAAAATCCAAGACGGCTGCAATATGTACTGCTCCTACTGCCTAATTCCTTATGCTAGGGGCAATGTAGTTAGTAGGGATATGGCTTCTATTATAGAAGAATCAAAGAGACTTGCTCAAAATGGCTTTAAGGAAATAGTCCTTACAGGTATCCATGTAGCATCCTATGGTCTAGACTTTAAGGATGAGGACCTTTCACTAATCAATGTTATAGAAGAAGTAGCAAAGGTTGATGGTATCGAGAGAATTAGACTATCATCAATGGAGCCAAGGCATATTACTAGGGACTTTTTAGAGAGAATGAAGGCTACAGGCAAGGCCTGCGACCACTTCCACCTATCCCTACAATCAGGCTCAGATAAGGTCCTAAAGGCCATGAACCGTAAATATGACACATCTACCTATAAGGAAAAAGTTGACCTCATAAGAGAAGTATTTCCAAATGCAGGACTAACTACCGATATTATAGTAGGCTTTCCTACAGAAAGTGATGAAGACCATAGGGAAACTGTAGAATTTGTTAAGGACATCAAGTTTTCAAAGACCCACCTATTTAAATATTCAAAAAGAGAAGGCACCAGGGCAAGCAAGATGAGTAGTCAAGTAGATGGCAATGTCAAAAAACAAAGGCTAAAGGACCTAGAGCAAATCGAAGAAGCAAACAAGAAAGAATTCTTAGACAAGCAAGTTGGCAAGACCCTATCAGTTTTATTTGAGGGAAAATCAGACATGGAAGGCTATAAGTCAGGCTATTCTACTAACTACCTAAGAGTTAATACACAAGATCAAGTTTTAAGTAACGAAATAAGAGATGTAAGAATAATTGATACCATTGGTGATGAATTAATTGGAAAACTTGTCTAGTTTTTAAAATTTTACCTTTACCAAAGATGTATTTTGTGGTATTATATATAGCAATGGGGGTGAAGTATGGATTGTGTATTTTGTAAGATTATAAACAAAGATATACCATCAGATATAATCTACGAAGACGAAGATGTTATTGCATTTAATGATTTAGATCCACAAGCACCTATCCATTTTCTTGTAATACCAAAAAAGCACATACAAAGTATAACTGAGCTTGACGGTAGCGACTATGACCTTGTTGGCAAGATTTTTAAGGTAATTAAAAAACTAGCAGAAGACAAGGGACTTTCAGAAGAAGGGTATAGAGTAGTATCTAACGTTGGAGAAAAAGCAGGCCAATCTGTTCCCCATTTGCATTTTCATGTATTAGGTGGCAGAGGCTTTAAATGGCCACCAGGCTGATAAGAGAACTGTGCGAATACGAGAGGGGGGATAGAGATGACAGAGATTAAAGTTGGAGAAAACGAATCAATCGATAGTGCAATCAAAAGATTCAAAAGACAATGCGCAAGATCCGGTGTACTTTCTGAATATAGAAGAAGAGAACACTACGAAAAACCAAGCGTTATAAGAAAAAAGAAAAATGACGCTGCTAAAAGAAAAAACAGAAAAAACAGATAAGAAAAAGACCTTCCCGGCGACTTTGCTAGGAAGGTTTTTTATAGTTGTCTTAGCCAATATTTTTTGATTAAAACTTTACTTTCTAGCGATATTATTAGTCAATCTTGAAGCAATATATAAGGCACAAGTAAGAGCTAAGCCCCTACAAACAACAATCCCATCGATAGATTGAGCGTATCCGTGTCCTCGAATACTTGGCTAGGATTAAAAAATATCCACAAGGCTATTATAAATAATATTAATTTCAATAAATATATTCAACTTTTCCATTCATGCCTAGGTCTACTATATAAATAAGAAATTATCACTATATAGTTGTCTAAATTTTACAAAATCAGCTTGTTTTTATAAATTACTATGATTACCTATCTAAGTAAATTAAAGAAAGGTAAAAAATAACTGCCGATTAGCCGGCAGTTTCTATAAAATATTTTTTATTAAGCTTTTTCTACTTTACCGCTTTTTAAGCATTTAGTACAAACGTTGATAGTTTTAGGACTTCCGTCAACTACAGCTTTGATTTTATGAATGTTAGCCTTAAATTTTCTGTTGATTTGTCTGTGAGAGAATGTAACATTTTTGCCTGATTTTGTTCCCTTGCCGCAGATATCACATGTTCTTGCCATATTTCCACCTCCTCATCATTTATCTTTATTATTTTACCAAAGTTTCCGTCAAATTACAAATTTTTTCTTAAAGGGCTATTTCTTGACAATAGTTATTGGATGGAAGTTCGAGTATAGTTATATAAGGAAAATAAGGAAAAATACTTAGGAGCAGATATGGATTATAAAAATATTTACGCAAATTCTGGCTTAAAAGATATATCATATGACGCCTATTTAAAGGACTATACAAGCTTTGGAATAGGTGGCAAGGCAGATGTTTTAATAAAACCAACTAGTGAAGAAGAACTTATTAAAGTCTTAAAAATAAATTCAGAGAACAAAATCCCTACTACAATTATAGGACGAGGCTCAAACCTCTTAATCTCTGATAAAGGAATTAGGGGAGCTGTAGTTATCTTGGCTGATAATTATTCTGATATAGAGATCGAAGGCAAGACCCTAAGAGCTTTATCAGGAACAGCCCTGAAGGATGCTGCCCTTGCCTCTATTAAAGAATCCCTTACCGGTATGGAAGAAATATCAGGCATACCTGGATCCATTGGTGGAGGAGTTGCCATGAATGCAGGAGCCTATGGTAGAGAGATTAAGGATATTTTATTAAGTGTGAGGGCCCTTGATAGTAAGGGCAATGTTCATGAGTTTAATAATGAAGACATGCATTTTGCTTATAGGCACTCAAGGATTTTTGAAGAAGACCTTATTGTATCATCAGCTACTTTTGAATTAAAAGAAGGTGATTCTCAAGAAATTAAAGCTAAATATGAGGACTTCACCCACAGACGAGAATCCAAGCAGCCCCTTGATAAGAAGTCTGCTGGTTCAACCTTCAAGAGACCAGAAGGTTCTTATGCATCAAAGCTAATTGATGAGTGTGGTCTAAGGGGCTATAGGGTAGGAGATTGCCAGGTTAGTGAAAAGCACTGTGGATTCTTGATAAATGCTGGCAATGCTACCTGTAAGGAGATGCTAGACTTTATAAATGAGGTCAAGGATATAGTAAAGGAAAAGACAGGCTTTACCCTAGAGAGAGAAGTTAAGTTGATTGGAGATTTATAATGAAACTTAAAATTATTACCGGCCTAAGTGGCTCAGGCAAGACAACTGCCCTTAGGGCCTATGAGGATATGGGCTACTATGCCATGGATAATGTCCCAGCCTACCTCATAGAAAAATTCATAGAGCTTAATACCAACCAAGCAAATCCAATCGAGCAAATGGCAGTTGTAATTGATTTTAGGTCTACCCTTAATTCGGATGAATTATATAAGTCTCTAGAGGCTATAAAAGAAATAAATGCTGAAACCGAAATTATTTATTTATACTCAAATGATGAGGTTATTCTAAAAAGGTATAACGAGCTTAGAAGGCCTCATCCCTTGGGATCCTTCGGAAATGTAGAAGAAGGAATAGAGAGGGAGAAGGACCTATTTATACTAATAGAGGCCATGGCTGACAAGGTAATTGATACTTCTGATTTTAAGTCAGTTGACCTAAAGAAAATATTGGCAGATTTTTCTGGCAAAAAGGACATAATGATTATAAATCTAGTATCTTTTGGCTACAAATATGGTTTGTCAGATAATTTTGATTTTGTCTTCGATACAAGATTTCTCCCTAATCCCTACTATATAGAAGGATTTAAACATCTAAACGGAACAGATAAGAGTCTAAAGGAATATTTAGATTCATTTGATAAGTCCCACACCTTTATGGATACTATATATTGCCTTATAACAGGTTTGATTCCTGACTATATAAATTCAGGCAAGGATATGCTCACTATAGGCATAGGTTGCACTGGTGGCCAACATAGGTCAGTTTATATGGTAGAGAGCCTTTATGAAAAGATGAAAGACGATGATTACATATTAGTTAAGAAGCATAGAGAAAAGGATAGGTGGTCATGAAATACTTAAAAAGATACCCAGTTGAAAACATAAAAAATGTCAGAGACCTAGGAGGAGTTCCTACTATTTATGGCAATGTTACAAATTGGGGCAAATTTATTAGAAGTGCAAGTCTTGATGATTCCAAAGATTGCGATATAGAATTTTTAAAAGATCTTGGTATTACTACGGTAATAGATCTAAGGAGAGAAGGCGAAATTGATAAGAGCCTAGAAAGCCATAAGAAAATCACTGATAATTTTGACTACTATAATGTATCCCTTGCAGGCGATAGGGAGTTTAGGCAAGAAGAAATTGATATGATTATTTCAAGAAAGCTATCAGTGGGAGCATCCTATAGGAATCTCATCGATAATTACAAGGGTGTTAGAGAAATTATGGAAATTATGGCAGATGCTGAAGGAAATATCCTCTTTCATTGCCAAGAGGGTAAGGATAGGACTGGAATGATTTCCATGATTCTTATGGGCATAGCTGATGTTTCTAAGTCTGATATCATAGCTGACTATGAGATATCTTCAGCCTACCTAGGCTATATAGAAAGATACGAAAAGAGTGAAGACTGGTCAGTCTTTAGGATAACAGATCCCTACAATATGAGAGAGGCCTATGAATATATTATTAGAAAATATGGGGGCTTCTATGAATACCTAGACTATGCCAAGGTAGATATCAAAACAGTTGATAAACTTAGGGATATGATGATAAAATAGGAGTAGGTATGTCTTTTTCACAAAGATGTAAGAAGGAAGTTATGAAAAAAGATCCTATATCGGTAGAAGGTGAGCTAGTCTCAATCCTTCACTTTGTAGGTTCAATTAGGATAAAGAGATGGTCCTACTATATAAAATTTGAAACTGATAGTAATATTAAGGCAAGGTATATATATAACCTTGTCAAAATTTTATATAACTATTCTCCTACATTCGAAATCTTGGATAAAAAAAGCAGAAGAGACTTCAAGGTAATAGTCGAAGATAGCCATATTTCTGAGGATTTGATAGCTAAGAAGGAAGATGGCTTTATCGATAATTTTAGTGATATAGAAGAAGTCGACCTGGATGATATAAAATCTTTCCTAAAAATTGCCTTTATATACAAGGGCTCGATAAACGACCCCCAAAGAGGCTACAATCTGGAAATAATAGCAAGGGATGATAGGGAACTTAGACTAATCAAGGAGTCTATGGAGACCTTTGAATTAAATCCAAAAGTCTATACCAGGTCTGATTATTATATAGTATACCTAAAAGATAGTGACAAGATTTCGGATTTTTTGGCCTTGATAGGGGCTAATAAGTCTCTTTTTGAGTTAGAGAATGTAAAGGCTATGAAGTCCATAAGAAATAATATCAACAGGCAAACAAATTTTGATAAGGCCAATATAGACAGGACTGTCAAGGCATCACTAAGGCAGGTGGACGCCATAAATTATCTAAGAGGAGTAGGAGGCCTTGATGATTTTAATGACGAAATGAAAGAGATTGCAAGGCTCAGGATAGAAAATCCATATATTTCCCTAGAAGAGCTTGGTAACCTCATGGATCCTCCTATGACTAAGGCAAAGATAAATTATAGGCTACAAAAGTTTATTAAATTGGCAGAAGAAGGTTATGATGGAAAATAAATTTACCCACTTACATGTCCATACAGAATATTCCCTTCTAGATGGTTTTTCGAGGATAGATGTCCTCCTAGATAAGTGCAAGGCCCTAGGTATGGATTCTATCGCTATAACCGACCATGGGGAGATGTATGGGGTTATAGAATTTTATAAGCAGGCAACTAAGCGTGGCATTAAGCCTATAATTGGCTGCGAGGTCTATGTAAGTGAAAAGGACCATACAATCAAAAATCCTTCCAATAAAAGGTACTACCACCTAATTTTGCTTGCAAAAAATATGGAAGGCTACAAAAATTTAATAAAAATTGTATCAGAGGCCTATGTTAATGGATTTTATTACAAGCCTAGGGTCTGCTTTGACTACATAAAGGATCATGCTGCAAACCTAGTTGCCCTTTCAGCCTGCCTCAATGGTGAGGTGAACCAAAGAATCCTGGAAGATGATATGGAGGGGGCGAGGGATACTGCCCTCAGGTATGAAGAGGCCTTTGGCCCAGGTAATTACTACTTGGAAATCCAAAACCATGGCCTTAGAGAGCAAGAAAAGGTAAATAAGGGGGTTGATTACCTTCATAGGAGCCTTGATATTCCCTTGGTAGCCACTAATGATATCCACTATGTAGAAAAGGAAGATGCCCTCTACCAAGACGTCCTCCAATGCATCCAAACAGGAAAACTCCTTGAGGATAAGGATAGGATGAGGATGCCATCAAATGAGTTCTACCTCAAAAGTCCTGATGAAATGGCAGATTTATTTGCTGATTATGATGATGCACTTGCTAATAGTATAAAAATCGCCGATATGTGCAATGTTGAGTTTACCTTCCATGAGCCACATTTGCCCTACTTTACCAAGGTTGAAGAAGGCTATAGCAACTTAGACTACCTAAAGAAACTTGTGAAGGAAGGACTAATTAAGAAATATGGAAGTCTTAACTCAAAGATTATAGAAAGAGCCAAGAAAGAAATTGATGTAATAGCATCCATGGGCTATGTAGACTACTTCCTAATAGTTTGGGACTTTGTCACCTATGCCAAGAACCATGATATAGCAGTAGGGCCAGGTAGGGGATCTGCTGCAGGCTCTATTGTATCCTATGCCCTAGATATAACAAAGATTGACCCCCTAAAATATAACCTACTCTTTGAAAGATTTTTGAATCCTGAGAGGGTATCAATGCCTGATATTGATATCGACTTTGACTATATCTTGAGGGATAAGGTAGTAGAATATGTAAATGACCTCTATGGTAGGGACCATGTTTCTCAAATTGTAACCTTTGGTAGGATGCAGGCCAGAAATGCCATCAGGGATGTGGGTAGGGTCTACAATATCTCCTACGGCAAGGTCGATAGGATTGCCAAATTAATCCCTACAACCATAGGGATGACCATAGACAAGGCCTTTGAAGCCTCCCCTAAGTTTAAGGAGATTTATGATAATGATAGGGAAGCCAAGAGGCTAATCGATACAGCAAGAAAGGTAGAAGGTCTTCCTAGGCATACATCAATCCATGCTGCTGGGGTAGTAATTTCAAAAGAAAAGCTAACAGATATTATCCCACTCGCTATATCAAATGACCTAGTCGTCACTCAATACGATATGACAGAGATAGAAGAGCTTGGCCTACTCAAGATGGACTTTTTGGGCCTCAGAAACCTTACTGTAATCAAGGATACCATAAAGGATGTCAAGAAAAACCGAGGCATTGACGTAGATATCGACAATATTGATGTAAATGACAAGGATGTAATGAGTCTATTTACTAAGGCCAATACTATAGGGATCTTCCAATTTGAATCAGCTGGTATGAGAAACTTCCTCAAAAACCTTAGACCTACTGTATTTGATGACCTAATAGCGGCAAATTCACTATTTAGGCCAGGTCCTATGGATGAAATCCCAAAGTATATCGAAAATAAAAACCATCCCGACCATGTTGAATACATTGATGAGAGCCTAAGGCCAATACTTGATGTAACCTATGGCATCATAGTCTACCAAGAACAGGTAATGCAAATAGTGCAAAAACTTGCCGGCTATTCCTTGGGAGAAGCCGATAACCTAAGAAGGGCCATGTCCAAGAAAAAAATGGACGTCATGGAAGAAAATAGGGATATCTTTATCCATGGCAAGACTGATAACAATGGCGAAGTGGAAATAGCTGGTTGTGTGAGAAATGGGATAAGTGAAAGAGCTGCCAATATGATTTATGATGAAATGATTTCTTTTGCTAAGTATGCCTTCAACAAGTCCCACTCAGCAGCCTATAGTCTAGTTGCAGTCCAAACTGCCTACTTAAAATATAATTTTCCAGAAGAATATATGGCAAATTTAATTAGTTCTGTCATGGATAATCCTTCAAAACTCTATACCTATGTAAGTGAAACCAAGGCTATGGGTATAGAAATCTTGCCAGCAGATGTAAATAAGTCCAAAAGAGAATTCTCTGTTGAGAAGGGGAAAATTATCTTTGGTCTATCAGCTATCAAGTCAGTTGGGACAAACTTGATCTATGCCATAGAAAAAGCAAGAGAAGAAGGGGGAGACTTTCTTAACTTCAAGGACTTCCTCCAAAGAGTCGACCAGGTAGACCAAAGGTCTCTCAACAAAAAGGGTATAGAATCCCTAATCAAGGCAGGAGCCTTCGATTCCCTTTCCTACAAGAGGTCATCGCTTATGGCAGTTTTCTCAAAGGCGATTGACTCGGTAATTGAAAATAGGAAAATAAATGTTAAGGGTCAGATGAACCTCCTTGATGCCTTTGAGAGCGAAGATAAGCCTCAACCAATCGAAGATATAAAATTACCAGATATCGATGAATATCCAAAAAAAACCAAGCTTGCCATGGAAAAAGAAGTCCTTGGCTTTTATATATCGGACCATCCTCTATCAGGAATATCTGATTCATTAGATACAATAGTAACCTATAAGACTTCCGACAAGGAAGAGATGACAGAGATAGAGCGAGCTAGACTTGATAGGAAATTTGTAACCATGGCTGGAGTCATTACAGAAAAAAGTGAGATAATGACCAAGAAAAGAGAACTAATGGCCTTTGCTAAGCTTGAGGATATGACTGGAAGCCTTGAAATAGTAATATTTCCTGAGGTTTACAAGAATTATAGGCTACTCTTAGATGAGGATAATCCTGTTATAGTAAAGGGGAGCTTGCAAGTTGATGAATCTGATGTAAAATTATTAGCTAATGAGTTTTATGATGTAGAAAAGATTAATATTAAAACTTTGTACTTAAAAAGTCAGTATATAAGGTATAATGAACTTAGGAAACTTTTAACTTCTATTAAGGGAGATAGTCCAGTAGTAGTTTATTTTTCTGATAAGGGCAAAAATTATAGGCTCGATAAGAAGCTCTGGGTAGATCTCAAGGAAGAAAATATTAGAAGGTTAGAAGGTTTTTTAGGAAAAGATAATGTTAAGATTAAGTGAGGAATTTTATGAAGACAATAGGAATACTAACAAGCGGAGGAGATGCTCCGGGCATGAACTCAGCCATTAGGGCTGCAGTCAGAACTGCCCTAAACAAGGGCCTTCGTGTTAAGGGAATTAGAAATGGTTATGATGGCCTTATGCAAGGTGATATCTATGAGATGAATGTATCATCTGTAGCAGATATTATCCACAAGGGTGGTACTATACTCGGTACTGCCAGGAGTAGAGAATTTGTAACCAAGGAAGGGCAAAAAAGAGGAGCTCAAATCCTAGAAGATTATGGAATAGAAGGACTTATAGTTATCGGAGGAGATGGATCCTTTAAGGGAGCCAAGGCCTTATCAGAGCTTGGTATTAGGACAGTTGCTATCCCAGGTACCATAGACAATGATATGGGCTATACTGACTTTACTATAGGATTTTTTACAGCAATAGAAACTGTAATCGATGCAATAGGAAAGCTTAGAGATACTTCATCTTCCCATGGTAGGGCTGTAGTAATCGAAGTAATGGGTAGAAATTGCGGAGACCTCGCTCTTTACTCAGGACTTGCCGGTGGGGCAGAATCTATTATAGTCCCTGAGCATACTTTCTCTATCGATGAAATAATCGAAAAGATGGAAAATGGCAAGAAGAGGGGTAAGCTTCATCACCTAATTACCCTAGCAGAAGGAGTTGGAGATCCATATTCCCTTGCTAGAGAGTTGGAAGAAAAGACTGGAATTGAAACAAAGGTTACTATCCTAGGTCACGTTCAAAGGGGTGGATCACCATCAGGAGTGGATAGACTACTTGGAACAACTATGGGAGCCAGAGCAGTTGAGCTACTTTATGAAGAGAAGACAGATATAGCTCTAGGTTATGTTAATGGGGAAATAATCGAAGTAAGTATTGAGGATGCAACAAGCAAGAAATCTGAATTTAATGAGAAACTTTACGAAGTTGCCAATTCATTATCAAGATAGGAGATATTATGAAGCCTGAAGTTTTAAAAAAGACTAAGATTGTTTGTACAATAGGACCTGCCAGCGAAGACGGGGAAATTCTTGAAAAGCTAATTAACAATGGAATGAATGTTGCTAGGTTAAACTTCTCCCATGGCAGCCATGAGGAACACCTTGCAAAGATTAAAAATATTAGAAGAATTAGAAGAAAACTAAACCAACCTGTTGCTATAATGCTAGATACCAAGGGCCCAGAGATTAGAACAGGTAACTTCAAGGTGGATGAAGTCTACTTAAAACCTGGAGATATCTTTACCCTAACAACTAGAAATATAGAGGGAGACCAAAATATTGTGTCAGTATCATATGAGGGACTACCAAACGATGTTGAAATAGGAGCTGCTATTTACATAGATGATGGCCTAGTTCAATTAGAAGTTACAGAAATAAAAGATGGCACAGAAGTTGTTTGTAAGGTACTAAACAACGGAATCCTATCAAACCACAAGGGAGTAAACCTACCAGGATCAAAGACCAACCTCCCATCATTGACACCAAAGGATGTTGACGACATTAAGTTTGGTATAGAAAATGACATTGACCTTATAGCAGCAAGCTTTGTAAGGAAAAAAGAAGATGTCTACGATATTAGAAAGGTCCTAGAAGATCATGGTGGAGAACATATCAAAATTATTTCAAAAATCGAATCCCAAGAAGGCGTAGATAACCTAGATGAAATCATAGAAGCAAGTGATGGAATTATGGTAGCCAGGGGAGATCTTGGAGTAGAGATTAAAACCGAGCTTATACCCCTAGTTCAAAAAGAAATTATTAGAAAATGTAATGCAGCTGCAAAACCTGTTATTACAGCAACCCAAATGCTTGACTCCATGATTAGAAATCCAAGACCAACCAGGGCGGAGACAACTGACGTAGCCAATGCCATAATCGATGGAACAGATTGCGTTATGCTTTCTGGAGAAACTGCTAATGGTAAATACCCAGTAGAAGCAGTAAAAACTATGAGAAATATCTGTATTACAACAGAATTCTCTGACGACTTCTACAAGAATATATATGGACTTCATATAGAATCATCTAACAATGTAACCAACTCCATAGCAAGATCAACCAAGTATATAGCAGAAGAACTAAAGGCTAAGGCTATTATTTCCTGCACATCATCTGGTAATACATCAAGGATAATATCAAAATTTAAACCAAAAACCAATATAGTAGCAGCTACTACCACAGAAAGGGTTGCTAGAAGCCTATCCATAGTTTGGGGTGTCAATCCTATAGTAATCCAAAAGGCCAAAGAAACTGACGAGCTAATAGAGCGTGCCATAGTAGGAGCCCTAGCTGAAGGCTATGTAGAAGAAGGAGACCTTACTGTCCTAACAGCAGGCATTCCTCTAGGAGTATCAGGTACTTCTAACCTAATCAAGGTCCATGTGATTGGCGACATATTGACAAATGGTACAGGTATCGGATCAAAATCAGTATCTGGTAAGGTCGTAATAGGTTCAACCAAAAAAGAACTAAAAGATAAGTTCGAAGACGGCGATATAATCGTAGCCAAATTTACAGACTCAGACCTAACAGAATTTATCGAAAAAGCTAGTGCTATAGTAACAGAAACTGGAGGCTTAACAAGCCATACAGCAGTAGCAGCAGTCCACTTTGGAATTCCTGCAGTAGTGGGAGCCGTTAATATCCTAAACATGGTAGAAGACGGAGATACCATAACAGTAGATTCCATAGGCGGAGTAATATACAAGGGAGATACAAAAGTTATCTAATGATACTAGAAAACATAGAAATCATAGATATCCTACAAGATGGTAGGGGTGTTGGCAAAAAAGATGGCAAAGTTTACTTCATAGAAGGAGGAAGCTACGGAGAAACCTGTAACATAGAAATCCTTGAAGAAAAGAAAAACTTTACCCTAGCCAAAAAGACCAAGACCCTACAAAAATCAAAAGACTATAGAGAGCCTCCATGTCCATATTACTATGAATGTGGGGGCTGTTCTATAATGGATATAACCTATGATAGGCAAATAAAACTAAAGCAAAACCTAATAAAAAACGCACTTAGCAAAACAGCAGGCATAGACCTTGATGATATAGAAATAATAAAATCTAAGGAACTTGGCTATAGAAATAAAATTGGCTTAAAAGTTGGGGATAATGGCGACCTAGCCTATAAGAAAAAAAGCTCTGATGACCTAGTCTACATAAATGATTGCCTCCTTGCAAATGATCATATAAGATCAAACTTTGCTAATATACAAGCTCTAAGTAGAGATATAACTGAGGCCCTAGGCCATCTACTAAGTCAAATATCAATAAGGTCAAATGGCAAGCAAATCCTCCTAAACCTCTACACAAATGATGAAGAGAAAGTGTACCATTATCTAAAAAATAAAAACATTGACTACAAAATAAATATACTAGGAAAAAATAAGACAGTTAGTCTAGGAGAAGACCATCTCTACTTTACCTACAAAGACAAAACCTTCAAAGTATCAAGAGATGACTTCTATCAAGTAAACGACTACCAAATCCAAAACCTCTATGGTGAGGCTAAGAAATACCTGGGAGATAATAAAAAACTCCTAGACCTCTTCTGTGGGTCTGGAACAAGCTCGATTGCAATAAATGGAGACCACCTGGTAGGAGTAGAAATAAACAAATCAGCCATAGCCGATGCCAAAGAAAATGCTAGGCTAAACAATTTAACAGACTACAAATTCATAGCCAAAAACGCTAAATATATAGACCAAAAATTTATAACAAAAGAAAAAATCCACGCAGTAACCCTAGACCCACCAAGGGCAGGAATCGACAAGGAAATTATAAAAACCTTAGCAAAAACCAAAATTCCCCAAATAATCTACATCTCATGTAACCCCCAAACCCAAGCACGAGACATAAAAAGATTCCAAAAAGAAGGCTATGCCCTAGAAAAAATCAAAGCAGTAGATATGTTCCCACAGACTATGCATGTGGAGAGTGTAGTATTGATGTCAAGAAAATAAGATGATGGGTTATAAAACTGTTGAAATCAATGGCTTTTAGGATTTTAAAAGAAATCTTAAAAGCCATTTTTCTTTTTGGAAAATACCTTGTGGGAACACATCAATAGTAAAAATCGTAGGGGTGTGTAGACAGAATAGATATTTATAGGTAGAGTGAACAGAATAGACATATAAAATATATTAAAAAAGAGCTAGCCAAAAATAAATAGGCTAGTTCTTTTAGTTAGAAAGGAAGTTGATCATCATTTGAAAAATCAAATCCTGAATCAAAATCATCAGTAAAATTTTTGTTGTAATCACTGTGGTCGCATAAGATGCCATCTATAAAAAATCTCGTTTTAGCCTCACAAGTTTCGCAGTATCTGGCATTACTTGGGTTATGATGTATTTTACTAATATCATCAAAACTATTAAAATTCTGAGTATGAATTCCTTCACAATCATTATATAAGTTCGTCCCACATATTTTGCAAAACAATGCTCATCAATAAATTCTTCGTTTCCACATTTAGGACAAATTTTTACTTTCATTGTTGATTCATCAAATTATACACCATCATCATATATCATATCTACCTCACCTCTTTCCTGGTTATTTTCTTGTATATGCTCTTTCATGTCAGGACTTGAGGTTGAAATAGAGAAATAAGCATACAGCTTTGTAATAATACAGGTCTGTCTTTTGTATTGGGCTGGATGATATAAAAAATGGTGATATAATGAATTTATTGAAAAAATTAATTTTTCATTTATTTAGAGATGAAATCAATAGAGAAGCACTTAATATAAGAGAAAAATATATAGGTTTAAGCAAAATTTTATAGACTTGTTAGAAATTTGTTATATCTCCTTGTCATAATAGTTATAGATTAAGCAGGACGTTGTTATATGACAAATGAAATATTAAAAATAAATGACTTAAATAAATCTTTCGCCAAAAGATAAGTTATTAATAAGTTAGATTTAACTGTCAGTCGAGGAGATATATGGATCTATTGGAGCGAATGGTCAAGGAAAAACGACGACAATCAGAATGATTACGGGTCTAGTTTTCCCTGATTCAGGTGAAATATTAATCAACGGGAAGTCAGTTTTTAATGAAAAGAAAACTTCATTAAAAAATTTAGGTGCCATGGTCGAAGCTCCTAGA
>JALEUV010000059.1 GCA_022780515.1 Anaerococcus sp.
ATATGGCACAAATAATAAGTATAAAAATACGCCTTTTCTTAAAGGGTCCTATATAGGATAGTAGTTTTCTATAACGTTTTATCATATTTATCTCCAAATTCAATTATTCCTTCATTTTTAAGATAATTTAAAAAAATCCTAATGTCTTTTTTACTTATATTATCTTTATAATCACTATATATGTCATTAAGATTTTATCTTTAATCGGTCAACTAAATATACTATTTATATCTATATTTATTTTTATAATTAATAGTTTTATAATTCCATTATTCTCATATCCTTATCTAGGTCGAATAATAGTCTAAGGAAGTTTTCCTTGTAGGCTACGAATTTATTATCTTTTAGGAGGTCTATTACCTCCTCTTCGCTTGCCCATTTTGCGGCTTGGACTTCGGATTTTTCTAGGGTAAGCTCTTCTATATCTAGGTTTTTTCTGATGATATAGATATCATCAAAGCCCCTATCGAAGTTGGCTGTCATTATTGGTCTTATTTTCTCGAAGTCTATGTCTACTCCTAGTTCTTCTTTTAGTTCTCTCTCGATGGCCCCGGATGAGCTCTCCCCCTTCTTGCTTCCTCCACCGCAGCTTAGGTCCCGGAGGTTGGCGAGGGATTTTTCTGGAGCTCTTTGTTGGATTAGCATTTGGTTTTGGTCATTGAAGATACATAGGTGGACTATCATGTAATAGCTATCTTCGACTCGCTTACTTCCTCTGATGTAGGTCTTTCCTGTTTTTTCTCTATCCTTGTTGTAGAGATCCATTTCTTCCATATTTTCTCCTATGTAAAAAGGGGAGCGCTGTCCCCCTCGTTTTTTATAGATTTGACATTACTGCTGATGTAAGTCTTGGTATTACTTGTTTTTTACGGCTCAATACTCCTGGAGCATTTATTGTTCCATGAGGGGTTATTTGTCCACCGAATTCTTCTTTGATGGTTTCGTAATTGTCTCCTACTACTAGGAGTTCACTTTTTTCGTTGAAGATGTCGGTTAGTACTAGTACGAAGGTAGATTCTCCCTTGGACTTTATTTTTTTATCCATAAGGTCTTTTAGCTCATCCATTATTGGTATTAGCTCTTCTGGATTCATGGTCATTACTTGGCCTACTCTAAAGTCTTGACCTCCTATGTTGAAGGTCTTTACGTCGCCTTCTACAAGGTCGTTGGCTGATTTGCCCTTGAGGGATGTAGCAGCTCTAAACATTTGATCGGCAAATTCTTCAGGGTTAAGATCGGCTATCCTACTCATCCTACTTAGGATTCTCTTGTCAGTTTCTGTGGTTGTAGGTGATCTAAAGAGAAGGGTATCAGATATTATAGCAGCGCATAGGATGCCTGCGATTTTTTTGCTAGGTCTTATGCCTGATTCTAGGTACATTTCTGATATGATGGTTGCAGTAGATCCAACAGGTTCTGCCCTAAAGAAGATAGGTCCTGTTGTTAAGAGGTTGGCTACCCTGTGGTGATCGATTATTTCTACTATTTCTGCTTCTTCTATTTCATCTATGGATTGGTTTCTCTCGTTGTGGTCGACTAGGATTAGTTTTTTCTTCTCAGATGAGATCAAGTGGAATCTTGATATAGATCCTACTACCTTGCCACTTGGGTCAACTACTGGATATGACCTAAATCTTGACTCTGCCATGGCATCTCTTACTTGCTCTAGGCTATCTTCTGTCTTGAAGTAAACTAGGTTATCTGTTGTCATTACATGGCTTATTGGAATTGTCATTGGCAAGAGTCTAGCTGTCATGAAGGTGTTGTATTCGGTAGATAGGACTGTTACATTGTTTTCCTTGGCAAGTTCTACCATCTTATCACTCATGGTAGCTCCATGGGTTAGGATTAGTAGGGATATTTTTTTGTTTAGGAGGGGTTCATAATACTCTTCCCTATCGCCAGATATAACAATATCGCCTTCTACTATGACTTCTTCATTATCGCTTAATTGGTCTCCTGCCACAGCAAAGACTGCCATCTTGCCAGAATATTCTGGTTGGTCTTCTGGTAGGTGGATTATCCTTGCAGAAAGTACATCTATGACATTGTCTATAGGGGTATTGCTTCTGCCTAGGATCCTATCATCCCAAACATCCATATAGGACTTGGTAATGTTAGATAGGGATGCCACTCCTACTAGTTTGTTATCAGTATCCACAACTGCTAGGCTGTGGTAGGAGCCTTGTTGGAACATATCCCAAGCATTTCTTATAGCTATAGATGGGTCTATATTATTGCCCTTGTCTATGTCTAGGTCCTTGACTTGAAGTTGCATGGACTCTTTTAGCTTTGGAGGCTCTACATCAAAATAATTTAGAACAAACTTACTTTCTTGGTTTAATTTTCCTAGTCTAATTGGAATGGCATTTACCTCACCTAGCCTATTTTTGAGGTCAGCGTAGGCTATGGCTGACATGATTGAATCGGTATCTGGATTCTTGTGGCCTGTAATATAAACTGTTTCTCTCATACTTCCTCCTAATTAAAATTTACTTTTAGCATTTCTATCTTGTACCTATCTACCTTAATGACACTTATCGTAAAGAAATCAAGCTTTACAGAATCACCCTGCTTAGGGATTTTGGATAGTCTATCTATTACATATCCCCCTATCGAGTCATTCTTGATCTCCTCTATATCAGTATTAAAGTAGTCATTAAAGTCATTGATATGGATGGATGGATTGACCAAATACTCCTTGTCATTTATCTTGATAATGGTATCTGATGCACTGTCATATTCATCATCTATCTCTCCAACAAGCTCTTCAACTATATCTTCGATTGCTACAAGGCCTGCCGTTCCCCCATATTCATCTATTACAATGGATAGGGAGAGATTTTCACTTCTCATTGTTGTAAATAGGTCAAAGATTTGCATATTATCATATACATAGAAGGCAGGTCTTATGACATCAGTCAGGTTAAAGTCCCCATCATCTGCCATGAAGCTCACTAGGTCCTTCATATGTAGGATGCCCAGGATATTATCTATATTTCTTCCATAGACTGGAATCCTTGAGTGGTTAGAATTCTTAAGAAATTCCTTAAGCTCAGCCCTACTAATATCGGCAGGTATGGCCTCCATATTAGTTCTAGCTGTCATTATGTCTGATACAAGTGAGTCTTGAAATTCGAAGACGTTGTTAATCATCTCACTTTCTTCGTTATTGATAACTCCTTGCTCTTCTGACACATCTACTATAGTCTTTAAGTCTTCTTCTGTTACCTTGTCATTATCTTGATTTTCTGTTTTAAAAATCTTGGCTATACCACTAGTAATTTTAACCAAAACAAAGGAAAAGGGTGTTAGGATAACTTCAAAAAACCTGATTGGCCTTGATACCTTAAGGGCGAGTTTCTCGCTATTAGAGGTGGCCATGTTTTTTGGAGTAACCTCCCCAAAGACCAAGACTATGATTGTCAAAATTATAGGTGATATGACCGCTCCCTTGGCTCCAAATACTTCCGTAAAAAATATGGTCGAAATGGTTGTGGTAACTATATTTGCTATATTATTTCCTATAAGGATAGTTGTTATAACCTTAGAGATATTATCTGTAAGTTTTTTTAGTAGAGAACTATTTTTTACACCATTTTTCTCCATTTGTCTAACCTTGAAGGTCGATAGTGATGTTAGTGCTGTTTCTGATGCAGAGAAAAATGCCGAGAACATTATCCCCACTATTATTAAAATTAATTGTATGAAATTATTAGTCGTCAAAATTTCCTCCCTTCATGATATTATATAAAAATTTCAAATAAATTAAAAGCTTTTAAAGTGAATTTCTTAAATATAGATATATAATGATGGTGTATATCAAAAAAAGGAGGTATATATGGAAAAAAATTCTTTTTTCGAAAAAGCTTTTAAGCTTAGAAAACATGGCACAGATATCAAAACTGAGGTCATGGCTGGTATTACTACCTTTATGACTATGTCATACATACTAGCTGTCAATCCACAAATCTTATCTGAGGCAGGCATGGACTATGGGGCTGTCTTTACAAGTACCATTATAGCTTCTGTTGTAGCTATGCTCTTTATGGCTTTCTATGCCAACTTGCCATTCGCCCTATCTGCAGGTATGGGACTTAACGCCTTTTTTACCTACACAGTAGTTATGCAAATGGGTAAGAGCTGGCAATTTGCTCTAACAGCAGTATTTTTGGAGGGTATTATCTTCTTGGTCATATCTTTCTTGGGAGTCAGGGAGGCTATTTTTAATTCAATACCTATCAACCTAAAAAAGGCTGTATCAGTAGGAATCGGTTTGTTTATTGCAGAAATCGGACTCTTGAATACTGGAATTATTAATCCAGGAGATGTATCATTAGAACTCGGCACTATAACAAATGCCAACGGATTTGTATTTTTCATAGCACTTATTATAATGGTGGTCCTTACTGCCAAGAATGTAAAGGGAGCTCTCCTTTGGGGAATATTGATATCAACTCTTATATCTCTAGTCCTAGGGGTAACAAGCTTACCTACTTCAAACATAGTATCCTTACCACCATCAATTAAGCCAGTAGCCTTCAAACTAGACTTTTCAAATGTATTTTCCTTGGAGATGTTCTCAGTACTATTCTCCTTCTTGTTTGTAGACATTTTTGATACGCTGGGTACCCTAACGGGAGTCGCTACCAAGGCTAATATGCTTGATGAAGATGGCAATTTGCCAAATGCATCCAAGGCCCTCTTATCTGATGCTATAGGAACTACCCTTGGAGCCGTGCTTGGAACATCTACTGTTACTACCTTTGTTGAATCTTCTTCAGGAGTAGCAGAGGGTGGTAGAACTGGACTTACTACTTTGGTTACAGCCCTCTTCTTTGTAGTAGCTGCCTTCTTCTTCCCAGTATTTTCAATAATTCCAGCACCTGCTACATCAGCTGCCCTAGTTACAGTAGGACTCTTTATGATAACAACAGTTGTTGAGATTGATTTTACAGATATAAGTGAAGCCTTCCCAGCCTTCATGACAATCTTGATGATGCCTTTGACTTATTCTATAGCTGAGGGAATCTCCTTTGGAATGATTTCTTATGCTATAATCAAGTTATTTACTGGCAAGGGCAAGGAAGTATCTCCTCTAGTTTATATCTTGGCTCTTGTATTTATAGTTAGGTACCTACTACCAATTTTTTAGCTTTACTACTTGACAGATTTAAATTAATGGACTATAATCTAACTAAATAGAAATCATATGCAGAAGTAGTAGCGGGTAAGGCTTTATACAGAAAGAAAATGGTTGATGAGAATTTTCATAAGCTAGCCTAGTGAATGGATCTGCTAGATCAAAGGTGAACTAAAAGTAGCCTGCGGGTATTCTCGCCTTACTGAGATAGGATATGTATGTATCTAAAGATGTCTTTTAAAGGATAAGATGGATGGCACCGTGGGCAAAGGCTCGCTCCAATTAAGGAGCGAGCTTTTTATTTTGTGAAAAAAAGGAGTTATTATGAAAACAAAAAACATCACATCAGCAGCAATTTTTATGGCAGTCGGACTAGTATTACACTTTGTAGTACCACCAGTATTTTTTGGAGTTAAACCAGACTTTCTCTTGTCAATGATGTTTATCTCCCTCATCATATCTGATGATATAAAAGAAGCCTTGCTAGTGGGCATAGCAGGTGGAGTAATGAGTGCCTTGACAACAGGTTTTCCTGGTGGACAAATCCCTAACTTCATCGAAAAAATTATAGTATCAGTAGCTATCTTCTACCTAATAAAAACTATGGGAAAGACTGGTCTAAATACTATCAAGATAGTCATAATCTTTGCCCTAGGAACCTGCCTTTCTGGAGTTCTCTTCCTACTAATGGCCCTAGGTTTTACCAATCAACTAAATATGTTTATCCCATCTCTTCCAGTAGTCCTCGTTGCTATGGTAGTAAATCCTATCTTTGGAATACTTTTAAATACTATCTATGGAAAATTTATAAGTAAATGAAGAGAAAAAATATGACCTTCTTTGCCAGACTAAGTACAAAGAGGGTCATATCTATTTATAGGCTTATAGATTTAAAAAGTTCCTTGGTATATTCGTGCCTATCATCACTTTCTAAATCATAAGTATCAAATAAGTCTACTAGCTCTCCCTTATATAAAACGCCAATCCTATCACAGAGATAGGCTATTACATTCAAGTCGTGGGATATAAAGAGGCTAGTAAAGTTATGCTTTTTTTGCAAGGACCTAATGAGGTTTAATATTTGAGCTTGGATTGATACATCTAAGGCACTTACTCCCTCATCTATTATCAGGAATTCAGGATTAATAACTAAGGCTTGGGCTATGGCTATCCTTTGCTTTTGTCCCCCTGATAAGCTCGCCGGATAGTAATTTAGGACATCTTCTTCCATCTCGATCTCTTCAAGAAGATCCCTAATTATCTTTCGTCTTTCGTCTTTACTATAAATATCGTGGATATTAAGAATCTCTTCTATAGAAAATCCTATGGTTTTCTTGGGGTTTAGGGCCTGGTAGGGATTTTGAAAGACGACTTGAACTTCCCTACGATACTTCATAATCTCATCCTTATTTAAATTTGCTATGTCCTTCTCCTTAAATAAAATTTTCCCTGAGCTTTCTTTTACCAACCTCAATATTATATTTGATAAGGTGGTTTTCCCTGAACCACTTTCTCCGACTAGGCCAAATATTTCTCCCTTCTTTATATCAAAGGATACATGGTCTAAGGCTAGCTTGTCCTTTTTCCTAAAAAGTATGCCCGAACCCTTATAGGTCTTACTAATATCTTGAATTTGTAAAATATTTTCCATTTTATTCTCCATACAAATGACAATTTACCTCATGGTTTTTCCTGTAGGTGGTCGCTGGATAGGTTTTAAAGCACTTATCCATGGCAAGCTCGCACCTATCAGCAAAGGGACATCCCTCATTGGACCTGTTTTTAAGATCTGGCACACGTCCTTTTATATTGTAGAGGTCTTGGCCCCTTTTCTTATAATTTGGAACGGCCTTAAGGAGGGCCTTGGTATAGGGATGAAGAGGACTAGCTATTACTTCTTTTGTAAGTCCCCTTTCGACAATCCTACCAGCGTACATTATCATTACTTTTTTTGAGATGTTTTCTATAAGGTTTAGGTCGTGGCTAATAAAAACTATGGCACCCTTGTAGATATGGGATATCTCCTTAAAGAGATCTATAATTTGAGCTTGGACCTTGGCATCTAGGGCTGTTGTTGGCTCATCGGCTATAAGGACATTAGGATTGGCTATAAGGGCCATAGAAATCACTATCCTTTGTTGCATACCGCCGGATAATTCGTGGGGGTACTTGTGGTAGAGACTCTCTACATCCTTGAGCCCACACTTTTCCATAGTGGTATAGACTAGGTCTAGGCGTTTTTTCTTGTCAAAGTCGTAGTGGATTTTTAGGACTTCTTCGATTTGCTTACCTACTTTGATTAGTGGATTTAGGGCAGAACCTGGCTCCTGGAAGACTGTAGCGATGTTCCTACTCCTATATGGAGCCCACTGTTTATCATCAAGTCCTAGGACTTCCTTGCCCTTAAGTAAGCAAGAGCCAGACTTGATGATGGCATCTGGTGACTCTATCCCCAAAATTGTTTGGGTCGCTACGGTTTTGCCACAGCCACTTTCCCCAACAAGACCCACAAAGTCATTTTCAAAGAGGTCAAATGATATATGGTTTACTGCGTATTTTTCGCCATTTGAAGTTGGAAAGGCAACTGTTAGGTCCTTTACTTCTAATAATTTATTCATGGTTTACCTTCTCCTTTAGTCTTCTTGTCCTAAACTTTTCCCCATATAGGGTAAAACCTAAAACTAGGAGTGATAGACAAATTCCTGTGGCTATAAAATAGTATGGGGCTTTGGAAAAATATACTTGGCTTTCCTTGAGCATCCTACCCCAGGATGGATCAGGAGGTCTTACTCCCAGTCCCAAATATGATAGGCCACTTTCAGCTAGGATAGCCTGTGAAATTGAAAGGATTATAGCAACCATTAGTTGGTTTTTGATATTTGGCAAAATATGGTTAATGCCTATATAGATAGGACTTGCTCCCTTTACCTGAGCGCTCTTGACAAACTGGGCATTTTTCACTTGCAAGAACCCACTCCTTACAACCCTAGCAAAGTATGGGACAGAAATAATACCTATAGCAAAGATCGTATTTACAAGGCTTGCCCCAAATACTGAAACTAGCATCATAGCAAAAAGTATTCCTGGAAAGGCCATAAGGGAGTCGATAAATCTCATCAATACTTCATCAACCAGTCCACCAAAATATCCAGCACAGGCTCCAATTATTGCCCCTATCACAAGGGCAAGGCTTACTGTCCCAAAGGATAAGAACAAGGCGTATTTGGAACCTTCCATTAGCCTAGATAGGATGTCCCTACCCATATTGTCAGTTCCCAAGAGGTGGTCTAGGGATGGGGCCATAAGTTTTTCTTCTGTCATAATAGCATTTGGATCATAGGGTGTCCAGAATAATGACAAGATAAATACTCCAAAGTAGAAAATAAGGATAGCCCTACCTAAATTTATAGAAATTTTATTATTTTTAATCATTGCCACTCCTTATTCTAGGATCGATTATTCCGTACAAGATATCTATTATTAGGTTAATAAAGATTACCAAAAAGGCAACTGCTACAACGACGCTTTGGATTAGTGGAAAGTCCCTTGATGATATCGATGATACTATCAAAGATCCTACCCCTGGAAGCGCAAAGACATTTTCTACTATAAGGCTTCCTCCCACACTTGAGGTAAGGCTCATACCTATAACTGTGATTACTGGAATCAAAGCGTTTTTGAGGACGTGCTTATAGAGGATTTCTCTTATAGTAAGTCCCTTCATCCTTGCTGTTCTCACATAGTCCTTGTTCATCTCATCCAAAATAGCCGCCTGCATATACCTTATGATAGTCGCTATATTTGGTATAGCTATGGCAAGCGATGGCAAGAAGAAGTTCTTAAGCTTATCCAAAAATCCCCCTGCCATGACATTATTGGATAGGGTATTAAAAATCCCGAGTTTAACAGCGAATATATAAATTAGCATAAAGGCCATCCAAAAGGAAGGAATGGAAATGCCTAGTTGGGTTATTGCTGTGATTATGGAAGCATACCACTTATCCGACTTTAGGGTTATTTGGATTGATAGGGGAATCGCTATTATTAGTGATAAGAATAAAGAAAAAAGACTTATATATAGGGTAACAGGAAGTTTTTTGAGAAAAAGTTCACTAACAGGAACCCTATACTTTAGGCTCTCTCCCATATCAAGTCTTAAAAGTCCTCCTATCCACTCTATATATCTTTGCGAAATTGGTTTATCAAGTCCCAACTCCCTTTCGAGAGCTAGGACTTGGGCAGGATCTGCCTCGGTTCCCAGGATAATTCTGGCAGGATTACCTGGTATAATTTGAAAAACCAAAAATATTAGCAAGGATACAAAAAATAAAGTTAGTAGGATGGACAATAGTTTTTTTACTATTGCTTTAATCATTTTACATCTATATCCTCAAGGTTTAATTTTTGTACTGGATAAGTCTTTAGTCCAGTAAGTTCTTCGTTTAGACCATAGATTAAATCTGGGTCAGTTAGGTAGACACTACCAGCATCCTTGGCTATAATGTCTTGAGCATTCTTTACATTTTCAACTATTTCTTCTTGGCTTGATGCAGACTTAGCAGCTGCTATGGCCTTGTCATAGTCTTCTGACTTGTAGTTGATAAAGTTCTTAGTATTATCAGACCTATACCTATCAAGAATTCTGATTGGGTCAGTGTAGCCTATGAAGCCTCCGACTGTTGTTTCAAAGTCCCTATTTTGATAAACCTTGTCTAACCAAGTTGAAAATTCTACTGGATCTAGGGTAATCTCAACACCGATTTGACTTAGTTGAGCTTGGATTAGCTCTGCTGTCTCTAGGTGATACCTGTAGTCACTTGGCACTGTAAGGCTTGCCGCAAAACCATCAGGATAGCCTGCTTCTTTCAATAATTCCTTGGCCTTTTCTAGATCATAAGGATATGGATCTTCTTGATCGTTGTAATAATCTTTAAGAGCCGGTGAAAATGTTGTATAAAGTGCTGCAGCCTTACCACCTGCTGCTGTTTCTATAATTTCTTCTTTGTTTATAGCATGAGCTAATGCTTGTCTTACCCTAATATCATTAAAGGGTTCTACATCATTATTTAGTCCGAAAACTTGGACAAGATTTTGTGGCTTTGAGTAGATATCGACTCCTTCTAGTTGATCGATTTGTTCATAAGTTAATCCTGAAGCGAGATCAATGTCCTTGTTATTTAGTGCCAATACTAAACTTTGGGCATCGGGAACTCTGATTATTTCTACATTTTCTATTTTTGCTAGATGATCTTGATTATGATAATCATCAAACCTTTTTAAGACAAGAGCTTCACCCGGCGTATAAGAAACAAATTTATAAGGTCCTGTTCCAATCGGTTTTTTAGCATTGTCCTCATAGTCTTTTTTAACTATTGGTTGGTTAAGCAAATAGATGAAGGAATTGTTTTTCTCCTTGAGGGTGATTTTGATCTCAGTAGGTGATACTACCTCAAGGTCAGCTACTCCTTCGAAGTTTGAAGATAGGGCTTCACCACTAGTAATTCCAGCAAGTTTATCTATAGTATAGTAAACATCATCTGCTGTAAAGTCTGATCCATCATGGAACTTGACCCCTTCTTTGAGTTTGAAATCATAGGTCAATCCATCTTCACTAATTTCATAAGACTCAGCTAAATCTTCTACCAAAGATCCATTTTCGTCAACATCTAAGAGACCATCAAAAACTTGGTCCATATAGGTCTTGGTATCTCCTGCTGTAGTCAGGAAGGGATCCAAGCTATCAAGCTCAATTGACATAGCAACTTTAAGAGTGTCCCTACCTGCTTCTGTACTATCTTCTTCTACTGAAGCTTCATTGCTTGGAACTACTTGTTCATTTTGAGTCTTATCTTCTACATTATTATTGTTAGCACAACCTGTAAATAATAGGGCTGATGTAAATAAGCCCAACATCAAATTTTTACTTTTCATATTATCTCCTAAAATTATATTGGTAAGTTATACACTTACATTTTTTCCTTAACTGATTTTATTTTCTCTTCTAGACTTGCCTTTTTGTCACGTCTATCGTCAATCTTTAATACGGTATATACCCTTTCTGCTCCCTTTTCAAAGACTTGCTCCTGCATGGCTCTAACAGCCTTTAAACCAAGGTCTATGTCAGCTTCGATTACTGTTCCCATTGGGTTTAACTCATATTTTACATCAAAGTCTTTCAAAACCTTCTCTGCCTCAGCTATATATGGGCTTAGTGATGTTGTCTTGGTACCGATTGGTACTAGAGTTACTTCTATAATTGCCATTTAATCCTCCTCATAAAATCTCTTATAAATTTGATATGCATCCAAATGATCATCTATGCCTGCAGTTTCCCTTATGGAATGCATAGCAAGAATGGCTTCTCCCACATCTATTGATCTAATACCAAGCCTTGATGCTGTGATAGGACCTATGGTAGATCCCCCTACCTTGTCATTTCTATTATGGAAATATTGAAGATTAAGACCAAGCTCATCTGCAATATTTATTATCCTAGCCTTAGTCTCGATTGATGTAGAATAAGCACCATTTGCTGCAAGCTTTATAACAAGTCCTTCATTCATCTTTACAATATTAGTAGGGTCGGAAAACTCTTTAAAATTAGGATGGATAGCATGAGCCCCATCTGCACTTATTAGGAAAGAATTCTCTATTGCCCTATAATAATCTTCCAGAGGCTTATCTAGGCTTAGGCAAATTCGCTTCAAGACATCAGATAAAAATGTCCCATCTGCCCCAGTCCTTGTCATCGATCCTATCTCTTCATTATCATTTAAGATAAGGACATTGCTCTTCGCTGAAAAGGTCCCTACAAAGGCCTTCAGTGATGCATGGACTGATGCCAAATTATCAATCCTACCAACTTGGTAGATAGAATCAGAAATTATAGAACCTTGCTGCCTATCATATAGACTTAGGTCAAAATCTATGATATCCTTAGGGTCCATTGACAAATAATCTCCTAGCAGCCTTTGAACAAAGCCATCTTCCTCTGCCCCATCCTTTATAGTCTTTACGATAGGATAGAGGTGGTTTTGAGGATTGTAGGCAAAGTCCTTGTTAGCAGTCCTATTCATGTGAATAGCTGCATTGGGAATAGTTAAAAGATCCCTATCTATATTAACAAGGGCTCTCTTAATTTCCCCATCCTTCTGGTAGATAACCTTCCCTGCAAGGGATAAAGTCCTATCAAGCCATGTTGAATAAATCATACCTCCATAAGCTTCAACATTTAATTTTAAATAACCACTATCGGCTATTTCGGCATTAGACTTTAACTTAAAGGTTGGAGATTCTGTGTGAGAGCCTATAAGGTCAAAACCTTTCACCAAATCAGACCTTAGGTTAAAGGCGATTAGGGCAGTGTCATCTCTTTTGACATAATACTTGCCCTTATCCTCAAGCTCCCACAAATCAGTCTCCCTTAGCTCCTCATATCCATTTTCTTCCAAAAAATCTGCTGAATTTTTTACAGCATAGTAAGAAACTGGACTCTGGTCAATAAAAGCAATTAAATCTTTAATAAAATCTTCCTTCATACTACCTATACTACCATATACTTCAACAAATGCATCATTTATATAAATTCTAGTTGAGTTTTTAATTATCTTAATAGGAATACCTAATTCATCTTGATAAAATCTTTATAAACATTATAATAATAAAAAGTACTAAACAAATATCCATAAGGAGTTAATATGAAAGAACTAGAAGAAAAAATTCTTGAAGAGGGAATCGTTCTAGGTCCTAATATCCTAAAAGTAGATTCTTTCCTAAACCAACAAATAGATAGCGAACTTATACTCAAAATGGGCAAGGCCTTTGCTGAATATTTCAAAGACAAAAAGATCGACAAGGTCCTAACAGTAGAATCATCAGGTATTGCCCCAGCCCTCGCTACAGCAATGGAGCTTGGTGTAAAATGCGTATTCGCTAGAAAACAACAATCCCTCACCACCGGTGATAATATCTACCACTCATCTGTATATTCCTTCACCAAAGAAGTTACCAATGAACTTATAGTATCCAAAAATTTCCTAAATGAAGATGAAAACATCCTAATGATAGATGACTTCTTGGCAAACGGTCAAGCTGCCAAGGGAATGGTTGCCCTAGTAAGACAAGCCGGAGCCAACCCTGTAGGCCTTGGCATAGTAATAGAAAAATCTTTCTCAGACGGTAGAAAGGTTGTAGAAGATATGGGCCTTGACCTCTACTCATTAGCAAGAATCAAGAGCCTAGATGATGGTAAGATAGAATTTGTAGAAGAATAAAACAATGGCACAGGTTATAGGCCTGTGCTTTTCAATATGCTTTCTTTGATTTTTTTCTTTTTAAAATCTTTGCTATAATTATAAGCTATTAAAAAATTTTCGATAATCTCTTAATATTTTTTCATTTAATAATGCCTATCATTATCTTTACATATAAAATCCTGTGATACAATTTTATTAGTACATAATAAATTTAGATATATTAATAGAGTAAGGAGTGATTTTATGAAGGCTATTTTTACAGTTTTGGGGGTTGTTTTTTTGGGCTTAGGCCTAGTTGGTATCTACACACCCATCCTACCCACAACTCCCTTTTTGTTGCTAGCAGCCTTTTGCTTCCAAAAAAGTTCTGACAAACTAAATAATTGGTTTAGGTCCACTAACACCTACCAAGTTTATATTAAACCCATCAAGAATAAAAAGGGCCTTCCCCTAAGTAAAAAGATAAGGATTCTTGCCCTAGTAACTCTTTTGGTTATTATATCCTTCTTCATCATGAAAAACAAAATCGGCAGAAGTGTCTTGATTGTAATTTTGATTTTCCACTACATCTATTTCCTTTTTGTATTGAAAACGACTGATGAATAAAAATAAAACTTAGTAAGTAATTAAAAATGGAGCTTTACTATACTGTAATGCTCCATATATTTTTGTAATTATGGATTTATAAAGGCTTTCTTATTCTAAATATTAGCTAAATTTTCTATTCTTTTTATTGCCCTTTTTGCCTCTTTTATCTTAGCTTTTGAACTATAAGTTATATCTTGATACATGGGATTGTTTTTTAGGTAATCCATTTGGCTAGGTCTTTTTTCCTTGGCTGACATATGGAAGGATTTTATCTTGGCTTTCTTATAGAAAATTTCTATGTTATCAGGATTGACTCCAGAGCCTGCCATTATTTCGATATCTTCGCCATATTTTTCCTCTAATTTTCTTAGTAGGTCTATCCCGTCTATAGCCTTGGCTTTTTTGCCTGAAGTTAGGAGTCTTATTATTCCCATATCTATAAGCTCTTTTATGAGATCCTCGCTATCTGTACTGTAATCAAAGGCTCTATGGAAGCATACTCTTAGGGGACTCGCAAGCTCTACTAATTCCCTAGTTCTTTCTAGATCAACTCTTCCATCTTCCTTTAGGATGCCAAAGACAAAACCGTCTATGTCATATTTTTTGAATTCTTTAATTTCTTCCTTCATAGTTTCAAATTCATCATCCGAATAGGAAAAGTCGTAGGGCCTTGGTCTTATCATGACAAATTTTTCTATATCTTTGTACTTACTGATGAGGCTTACGAGTCCTAGGGAGGGACTTATTCCATCTAGGTCAAGACTCCCACATATTTCAAGCCTATCCGCCCCCGCCTCTATGGCATTCTTGGCTGACTCTAGGGAGTCTATGCAAATTTCTAATTTCATTTTTTCTCCTTAAATAATAAAAAAGGACTTTTGCAGAATGAATAAATCGTCCCATTATCCTCAGAAGAACCTCTACGCCAATTTGGCCTACCTAAGCCGGCGGGCTTGTCACAAATTGCCTATGAGAACCCTCTAAGGATTGGACGATAGTTATTCATATTTTTACAACAGTCCTAATTATATCTTATTTTGCAAGTTTTGCAGCATTTTCCCCTGCTATTCTTCCAAATACTGTTATGTCTGCCATAGCTACTGATCCAAGTCTGTTTGATCCGTGGATTCCTCCTGTAACTTCGCCTGCAGCAAAGAGTCCGTCTATTTTATTTCCGTCTTCTTTTATAACTTCTGCATTTGTATTTATTACAAGACCTCCCATGGTGTGGTGGACTGCTGGGGCAGCCTTTAGCATGTAGAATGGACCTTCTTCTATGCTCCAACCTAGCATTCTTAGGTTAAATTCTGGGTCTTCACCATTTTTAGAGTTTTCATTGAAGGTTTCTACT
Source organism: Anaerococcus sp. (assembly GCA_022780515.1). Classification (GTDB taxonomy): domain Bacteria; phylum Bacillota; class Clostridia; order Tissierellales; family Peptoniphilaceae; genus Anaerococcus. The sequence continues at coordinate 15,338 of JALEUV010000059.1, forward strand.
GTTTGAAGGAGGCTTTGCTTATCTATTTCAAAGTGATCTGCCAGCTCTTCTATTGTATCAGCCTTGTATAGGAGTTCTCTTTCGTACAAGTCTTCGGCTTCTTCAGGGTTTGATGCCATTGTACCTGTTTCTTCATTTGACTTTTCATCCCAGATTAAGTAACCTACATAGTCTGTTTGGTCTTTGATAGCCATGGATATGGCCCTTCTTGTATCAAGCTCCTCTACAAATCTTTTTCCTTCTTTGTTTACTAGCAAGGATCCACCAACTAGTCTGGTGTCACCAACATAGAGTAGCTTTCCAGTTTCCACATCACAGATAGGATATAGTTGGATTTGATCCATATCTACTGTATCTGCTCCTAGTGCCTCTGCCATTACTATACCATCACCTGTAGCTCCTGGAGAGTTTGTTGATAGGACATGCTCGTCTATTTCATTGTCATTTTCGTAGGTCATTTCGGCATTAGCACCAAATCCACCTGTAGCAAGGACTACTGCCTTTGAGTTTACTATAAGTTCCCCGTCTTCTCCTTCAGCCCTTACTCCAACTACCTTGTCATTTTCTGTGAGGACTTCTTTTACATCAGTTCCTGTTAGGACTTCTATTCCAAGCTCATCCGCCTTAACCTTGTAGTTTTTAATTAGTTCATTACCTGAATGGTTTTCTGGTATGAGCGACCTTTTTACGGAGTGTCCACCAAAGAACATGAGGCTATCCTTCCATTTGACTCCTATTTCATCCCTTAACCAATAGGCTGCTTCTGTCGCCTTGTCAGCTAATACTGCTATTAGGTCCTTGTTACCACCAGCGACTTCTACGTCTTTGGCAAATACTTCCTTGCTATCTTCTATGCCTTCTTTTTTTTGAAGGTCGTTAGCTGGGGCAGCATATTCACCACCTGAGATGAGGGTATTTCCTCCAACTTGGTCTAATTTTTCAAGCAAAATTACATCAGCTCCTGCTTCTTTGGCAGAAACTGCCGCTGCAAATCCTGCTCCACCTCCACCGACAACTACAACATCAGTATCAATAGTCTTGCTTTCGCCATCCTTCTTGGCTACTTCTTTTTCATAAAGGCTTATATCTCTTCCTGATGCCTCTATTGCTTTCTTGACCGCTGCTATTAGAGCTGTAGATGTTTCAGTAGCTCCTGATACACTATCTACATTTATAGATTGATTATCAACTATTTCTTTTACTAATTTATCAGCAGCCTTATCTCCGAGACCTTCTGTTTCCTTATGTACTAGGTCAATAGATGCGATTTTATCCCCTTCAAAGCTTAGCTTTGCTTCTATGTCGCCATTGTGGCCCTTGCCAAGACCCTTTGCTTCTTCGCTTACTTCACTACTGCCTACTGCTTCTTCTTCCTTTTTCTCTACATTTGTTCCACACGCTGTGATTAGCATTGATAGGGAAAGAAAAATCGGAAACAATTTTCTTTTATTCATACTTCCTCCTCTTATGTTATGCAAAAATCTTAACAAATATTTTCATAAAAAGCAAGGCTTTAAATTATCATATTAAAGTTATATAGGTTAGAAAATCTTTTACAAAGAAAAACTCCCAAAGCCTAAAGAATTTTAATAACTCTTATTGGCTTTGAGAGTATCTAGTTATCTAGTATTACTTGGATTTGTTCTTCTAGGACGTCCTTGTTGTGTTTGGTTTGGGATGAGTAGGCGAAGATTAGTCCTTCGTCTTGGATTTGGAGTTTTTTCTTTATGGCATTTATGTGCTTTTGAATTTGGCCTTTTTTTATCTTGTCATATTTAGTTGCTATGACAAATCCCATAAAGCCAGATTCTATTATCCACTCATACATTTGCTTATCAAGCTCTGTTGGCTCGTGCCTTATATCCACCAAGAGAAAGACTTCCTTTAGGTTCTCTCTCTCATAGAGGTAGGTGTTTATTAACTCATTCCACTTTTCTTTTTCCTTCTTGTCGACCTTGGCATAGCCATAGCCTGGTAGGTCAACTAGTCTAAATTTATCATTTATCCTATAGAAGTTTATTGTCCTGGTCTTGCCTGGAGTGGATGAGGTTTTGGCAAGTTTTCTCCTATTTAGAAAGGAATTGATGAAGGAGGACTTGCCTACATTTGACCTACCCACAAAGGCTATCTCATCTAATTTATCCTTGGGCCATTGGGCCTTAAAGCCTGCCACTTGCTCAAGCTCTACTGTTTTTATCTTCATACCAAGGCCTCTTTTATAACTTCTGCTACATTACTTACCTTGATGAAGTTGATTTTTTCTCTAATCTCCTTTGGGATGTCGTAGATGTCTCGCTCGTTGGCCTTGGGTATTATGACATTTTTTATGCCATAGGAATAGGCTGCCAGTGCCTTTTCCTTTAGTCCACCTATGGCAAGGACATTGCCCCTTATTGTCACTTCGCCGGTCATTGCTATATCAGACCTAACTTTTTTCTTGGTTAGAGCAGATGCCATGGCTGTCGTAATGGTTATACCTGCAGAAGGGCCATCTTTTGGGGTTGCTCCTTCTGGAAAATGGACATGGATGTCTTTGTTTTCGTAGAACTTGCCCCTAATGCCAAGGCTTTGGGCATTGGACCTTATATAGACTAGGGCTGCCTGGCAGGATTCTTTCATTACATCACCCAAGGACCCTGTAAAGTCTAGGTTTCCCTTGCCTTCCATAACTGATGCTTCTACCTGGAGCATAACTCCCCCTACGGAGGTCCAGGCCAGGCCGTTTACTAGACCTACTTGGTCTTCTTTTTCTAGTTCATCATCCAAGAACCTTATTCTTCCTAGGTATTTTTCATAATTGGTCTTGGATACCCTAACCTTATCCTTGCCTTCTAGGATTTCCTTGACTGCCCTACGGCAAATCTTGCCTATAAGTCGCTCAAGTTCTCTGACTCCTGCTTCCCTTGTGTAGTTTCTGATTATAATTTCTAGAACTGCATCAGATATAGTGAGTTCATCTTCATTAAGTCCAGTATTCTCCATTTCTTTCTTGACTAGGTATTTTTTGGCTATGGATAGTTTTTCGTTTAGGGTGTAGCCGGGTATTTCTATAACTTCTAGCCTATCATAGAGGGCATCTGGAATTTCATTTGCATCATTGGCTGTTGTTATAAAAAATACATCTGACAAATCGAAAGGTAAGTCTAAGTACCTATCAATAAATTTATCATTTTGCTCAGGATCTAAAAGCTCAAGGAGGGCGCTTGATGGGTCTCCATTGTAGCCATGCCCTAGTTTATCAATCTCATCTAGCAAGAATACAGGATTTTTGACCCCTATCCTTGAAAGATTGGTCATAATCCTACCTGCCATAGCCCCTACATAGGTTCTCCTATGGCCCCTGATTTCGCTCTCGTCAGTTACTCCCCCAAGTCTCATAGAAACAAATTTTCTATCCATAGAGCTTGCTATAGACTTGGCTATGGAAGTCTTACCTACTCCTGGAGGGCCTACTAGGCAGATTACTGATCCCTTGGCATCTTTTTTCTTAGCCCTCACAGCTATTGCCTCAAGTATTCTCTCCTTGACATCGGTAAGACCGTAGTGGTCATCGTCAAGAATCTTTGTGGCCTTTTTTATGTCTATTTCATCCTTGCTCTTCTTATCCCAAGGAAGGGAAAATACAAAGTCAAGGTAGGCAGCCAAGACCCCATAGTCAGGACTCATCTCAGGAAGAGAATCTATCCTATCAATGTCCTTTGCTATGGACTCCTTGGCTTCCTTATCAATTTTTAGCTTCTTAAGCTTTATCCTATATTCATCAGCTTCGCTTGATGCCTTGCCGTTAGTTTCGTTGATTTCTTTTTTGATAACGTCCATTTTTTCCCTAAGGTAGTATTCCTTTTGGGACTTGTTGATGTTATCAGTTACCTTTTTTTCTATATCTATGGCAATGTCTTTTAGCTCGATCTCCCTCTTCAAGACCCTGATTAATTCAAGCATTCTTTCCTTGGTATCGAGAGTCTTGAGGAAATTATAGTATTCCTTAGGATTTAAATCTAAGTGGAAGAGGATTACATCTACCAGACTTTGGAAGTTATCAATTTCAGAAAGCTTGTAGCCAATCTCATCCATTGCATCATTACCCAAGCTGGCTATATAGGTCTCGAAGTATTCTATAAGGACTTTCTTTAGGGCAAGAAGTTCGCTATTATCCTTCTCGATTTCTTCCTTGTAGATATATTCCTCTAGGTCTGCCTTCAAAAATCCTTCTCCTACCTTTACCTCTAGGATCTTGGCAACTCCTTCTGGATGCAAGAAAATTCTTATTGTGTCATCTGGCAGATTGTAAACTTTATTGATTGCAGCGACTATTCCATAATCATAAAGGTCATTTTCGTGGGGTGTATCTTCGTAGATGTCTTTTTGGTTGACTAGGACTAATTTGGTATTTTTGAGTCTAGCATACTCTAGGGCATTTCTTGATATTGACCTTTCTATATCAACATTTAATATGGTTGTAGGCATTTGCCACTGGCCCTTTAGGGGGATTAGTGGAAACTCTTCTCTTACTACTTCGTAATTATCTGTCATACTTACCTCGCTATAAAAGGGGACCCCAAGCTATAGCTCAAGTCCCCTCTTCTCACTTTTTCTTATAAATGAGTTTATCTTTATCTTCGATAGATTCCTTGGTGACTACAACCTCTTCCAAATCATCCATAGAAGGTATTTCGTACATAAGATCTAACAACAAATCTTCCATTATGGTCTTAAGACCCCTAGCACCTGTGTTTTGCTTGTAGGCCTTATTAGCTATTTCCTTGATGGCTTCATCCTCAAAGCTAAGTTTGACTCCATCAAGTTCAAATAACTTTTGATATTGCTTGACAAAACTATTCTTTGGCTCTGAAAGAATCTTGACCAATGAGTCTTGGTCCAAGGCCTCAAGGCTTACTATAATAGGGACCCTACCTATAAATTCTGGTATGAGGCCGTACTTTAATAAGTCCTCAGTGCTTACATTTTTTAGGCTGGCCTTAGATTTTTTGCTGACATCAGCCCCAAATCCTATAACTTTTTCTGAAAGTCTGCTATTTATAATATCTTCTATCCCCTCGAAAGCTCCTCCTAGGATAAATAAGATATTGGTAGTATCAACTTGGATATACTCTTGGCTAGGGTGCTTCCTTCCCCCTTGAGGAGGTACATTGGCCACAGTTCCCTCAACTAGCTTAAGGAGGGCCTGTTGGACACCTTCACCGCTTACATCCCTAGTTATGGATGGGTTCTCGCTCTTTCTGGTGATCTTGTCGATCTCATCTACATAGATAATACCATGCTCAGCTGCTTCAAGGTCATAGTCTGCTGCTTGAAGGAGCTTAAGTATAATATTTTCTACATCTTCTCCAACATAGCCCGCCTCTGTAAGAGATGTTGCATCTGATATAGCAAAAGGCACATTTAGTTTACGGGCCAGGGTTTGAGCAAGAAGGGTCTTACCAGATCCTGTTGGACCCAACATTAGGATATTGGATTTTTGAAGCTCTACATCGCTGTCTTTTTCGTTAGATTTTATCCTCTTATAGTGGTTATAAACAGCTACTGAAAGGGTCTTTTTTGCATCATCTTGACCTACTACATACCTATCTAGGAAGTCTTTTATTTCCTTAGGCTTGGATAGGTCAAAGTCGTGATAATCATGGGCATGCATCCTTTGCTCTTCGCTAATTATTTCATGGCAAAGATCAACACACTCGTTACAAATGTAGGCATCTGGGCCTGCTATCATCCTTTCAACTTGGGAACTATCTTTTCCACAAAAAGAGCATCTGACTTCTTTTTGGTCTATATCTGACATTATCTCCTACTTACTTTCAATTACTTGATCAATTAATCCATATTCCATGGCTTCTTTAGCAGTCATAGAAAAGTCCCTGTCTGTATCCTTGACAATCTTATCCAAAGGTTGACCTGTGTTTTGAGCCAAGATATTGTTTAGCTTATCCTTAATCTTAAGGATTTGCTCAGCTTGGATTACTATATCACTAGCTTGACCTTGGGCCCCGCCTGATGGTTGGTGGATCATAATATTTGATGATGGTAGGGAAAATCTCTTTCCTTTAGCTCCTGATGATAGCAAAACTGCTCCCATAGATGCTGCTTGACCTATACAAATTGTTGATACGTCAGGTTTTATATAATTCATTGTGTCATAGATAGCAAGTCCTGATGTTACTACTCCACCTGGGGAATTGATATAGAATTGAATGTCCTTATCAGGGTCTTCACTCTCCAAAAATAGGAGTTGGGCTATTATAATATCAGATACTTCATCTCTGACTTCACCTGATAAAAATATAATCCTATCTTTTAGTAGTCTTGAATATATATCGTAGGCTCTCTCGCCTCTATTGGTTTGCTCTATAACTGTTGGTACTAAATAATCTTTAACTATCATTATATCTCCTTATATTCCTATATATGGAGTCTAGTTTTCTTCGCTTTCCTCGTTAGCTTCTTCATGGTGGTGGTCATCACCTACTGCTTCATGGTATTTTTCGTGAGGTAGGGCTTCTGAATTGTTAACTAGAAGTTCAACTGCTTTTCTTCTCTTGATGTTTTCTTCTAGGGTCTTGTCAGAAACATTTTTAGCAAAGATTTCTTTGAATTTTTCTTTATCCTCTACTCCATAGTTTTCTGCTGCTTCATTTACTTCAGCTTCTTTTTCTTCTTCACTTACTTCGATACCTTCTTTTAGGGCAACTTCATCTATTACTAGGTTAGCCTTAACTCTAGCTTCTGCTTCAGCCCTGTATTGGTTTCTAATTGTGTTGATATCCATCTTGGTCATTTCGATATATTGAGCTAGGGTAATGCCCATTCCTTGAAGTCTTTGATCAAGATTTTGTAGGTCATAGTCGATTTCTGCGTCAACCATAGCCTTAGGTGCTTCTACCTTAGACTTTCTGATTAGAGCTTCTATCGCTTCATTTTGGTAAACTCTTTGAGCATAGTCTTTCTTATCTGCTGCTAATTTTTCTCTAAGGTCATTTTTAAGTTCTTCTAGGCTATCAAATTCTGATATATCCTTAGCAAATTCGTCGTCTATTTCAGGAAGTTCTTTTCTTGTGATAGAATTAATTTCAACTTCGAATTTCGCATCTTTTCCTTGGAATTCTTTAGCTTGGTAATCTTCTGGGAAGGTTACATTTACATCAAACTTATCTCCAGCCTTATGTCCTGCTACTTGGTCTTCAAATCCTTCGATAAAGGTGTGAGATCCTAGTTCAAGATCATATTCTTCAGCCTTGCCACCTTCAAACTTAACTCCATCAAGAGATCCGTCAAAGTCTATATTTACAGTATCTCCGATTTTAGCTTCGTCATCTTCTACTGGTACAAGTCTAGCATTTTCTTCTTGTTGTTTCTTAAGTTCAGCTTCGATGTCTTCATCTGTTACTTCGCTTGAAACTTCTTCGATTATAAGCTTGCTGTAATCTCCAAGTTCTGGATGTGGTTTAGTTTCTACTTCAACCTTAAATCTAACATCCTTACCTACTTCGATGTCATCAAGGTCAACTGTAGGTTGAGCTATTACTTCTAGTCCAAGCTCTTCAACAGCTGCTTCATAAGGTTTTGGGAAAACTATTTGGATAGCTTCATCATAAAAAACTTCTGGACCATACATCTTCTCAAGGACCTTCTTAGAAACATGGCCAGGTCTAAAGCCATCTATCCTATATCTGGATTTATTTCTTTTAAAAACTGTATCTGTTGCTTTTTTAAAGTCATCATAGGCAACATCAAATTCAAATTTTGCGATATTATTTTCGTGTGATTTTAATTCTGTCATTTTCTCCTCCTGCTACTAGTTTACTCATTCTAGTAGTATACTTCTTGTTAATCTACCTATCAAGAAATAAAACTTTCTTTGTTAAAAACTTTATTATTTCTTCTTTGTCATTTGCAATAACTTCGTCTTCTACTAGATTTTCTATATATGATAGGCTATCCCCTATAATTTTACCTTCTTTATAGCCAATTTCCTTAAGGTCATTGCCATTTATAGCAAGACTTGACCTCTTTATAGGAATATTTAATTCCTTTACTTCGTCAATTAGCTCTCTTGCCCCCTCTATATTGTCTGGATTTGGTCTACTTGTCGATAGGGTATCTGCCATTTGTAGGACAAGTAACTTCCTAAAAGTCTCTTCCCCCATCATCCTTAGGTGTTTCCTAACAGACTTTTTGGTATAGGTATTGGCAGAATCCATGTGCCTTAGGGCAAGGATCTTTACTTCTTCAATTATTTTCTTGGGATAGTGAAGCTTCCTTAGTCTATTGTCTATTATCTTCTCACTATCTTGAGGGTGGCCAAAGAACCTCCCCTCGCCTCTATCATCTATAAACATAGTAGAAACCTTGCCTGTATCATGGAAAAGTCCTGCAAGTCTTAACGCCAAGTCAGAAGGCAGCTTTTCCATGACCGCAAGGCTATGCTCAAATAAGTCCATATGATGAAAGGAAGAATGTTGGTCAAAGCCCACCATGGCCTTTACTTCTGGGAGTATATAGTCAAGCAGTCCCAGCTCATCTAAGATCCTTATCCCCCTAGACGGTTTTTCTGCCAGGAGGATTTTTGAAAGCTCATCTCTAATCCTATCGGCCGATATCGACTCTATTTCTGATGACCTATCCCTTATGGCACTTTTTAGGTCTTCTTCTATATCAAAGCCCAGGCTTGTAGCAAACCTAACAGCCCTCATGGAGCGTAGCATATCTTCCCCTATCCTCTCATAGGGATCTCCTACTGTCCTAATAATTTTCTTTCCTAGCTCAGCTTTGCCACCAAAGGGATCTATTATCTCTCCCCTCCTATAGGCCATGGCATTTATGGTGAAGTCCCTTCTTTGTAGGTCTTCATAGATAGAGTCAGAAAAGCTAACCCCATCAGGATGCCTCTTGTCCTTGTAGGACCCATCCTTCCTAAAGGTCGTTATTTCGTAGCCTATGGACTTATCTATAACCTTGATGGTTCCATACTTTTGGCCAAAGTCTATGACTTTTTTATCAGCAAAGATCCTCCTTATATCATCAGGTCTTGCCCTTGTGGTTATATCTATGTCATAAACTTCCCTCCCGAGTAGGTAGTCTCTGATGCAGCCACCCACAAGGTAGGATTCAAAGCCTTTATCTTCTAGGCTCTCTAGGATATGCTTATAGGGAAGGCCTAGGTCAATCTCTTCGTGTCTTGTCATTTTTCTCAACCATTATCATGTATTTTACCTTATCTTCCTCATCATGAATCTCTATGCCATCAGGGAGGTTTAGGCTAATATAGCCAGTCTTATCAAACTTGATATTTGATACATCTACAGGATTTGTTTTAATGGAAGTTAAGTCCTTCATGGCCTTGGTTGTTCCCTTTACTATAACTTCGTCTGGACTTACACTCTTTAGGGTAATCTCATAATCATCTGCTACTTCTCCACTTGTTATAAGGTCAACCTTGATTGCCTTGGTTTCACTTACAAGGAAGGAGATATCAATATCCTTAGCACTTTGCTCAAGCTCACCTAGAGGTATCCCGTCTTTGGATACTATATTTATATTTATATTGTGCATCTTTGAATCAAGGTACTCTTCCCTATCTATACGGACTTCAGCCCTATCGACATTATTGATTTGAGATACTGGCCCCTTGACTGTAACTTCCTTTATGCTTTGGTCAATGACCTCAATATTTCTCTCTTTTTTTAGACTATCATCGATTACCAGGTTAATTGGTAAGTTCTTCTCTATTACCTTTTGGACATTTACATTTATTTCCTTGGGTTCAGTCTTTTCTACATTGACTCCATTTGGTGTATCGACTTTGACTGGGACGCTTTGGATACCTTCCTTGACATCCCCTATGTCAATGCTCGCTTGAATATCATTTGGCTTAAGGCCTACGATATTATCCCTAGAGCCTTCTATCTCGACATTTATATTTGTAATTTCGTCTATACCAATTATTGTATATCCCTTTTCTTCAAGCTTTTCCTTGTTTTTAATGAGGATTTCTTGACCCCTAAAAATTCTTGTAACTGAAGGATTTGATGAAGTTGTTACAAGGGCCCACATTACAAGGGCTAGGAGTATAGAAAGCACTATTAGTTGTAATTCGTGTTTATTTTCCTTCATCTTCTGCCTCCTTCTTTAAAAGAATGTTTGAAGCTCCTGTGTTAACTAGGTCTTTCATAAGCTTAATCTTTAATGATTCCTCATCAAAATACCTGTTTATCTTGCCATTTTCTACTACAGAAATATTTCCCGTTTCCTCTGATACAACAACTACTAGGCAGTCGGATTTTTCTGAAATCCCTATGGCTGCCCTGTGCCTGGTACCTAGTTCTTTTGATATGGTGTTGGATGGGGAAAGTGGCAAGTAGCAAGCTGCTGCTGCAATTTTATTTTCCCTAATAATCACAGCCCCATCATGGAGGGGGGTATTAGGGATAAAGATATTTATCAAAAGCTCGCTTGATATCTCTCCATCTATCTTTGTTCCACTTTCCATAATATCAGAAAGTCCAACTTCCCTCTCTAAGACTACCAAGGCTCCGATTTTTTGCCTAGATAGGGAGCTCATAGCAGAAACAAGCTCATTGACAGACTTTTCATTCCTATCTTCCTTGTCAAAGGAAAAAATTGACCTACCACGACCCAATCTCTCCAAGGCTGACCTTAGCTCTGGTTGGAAGACTACTATAATAAATACTAGGGAAACGGTTAGAAATTGGTTCATAACCCATGATACAGTATTCAAATTAAAAATATCTGCCACCCAAGCAAAAATAAGCACAAAAATCAAGCCCTTTAGAACCTGCTCAGCACGAGTATTTCTAAGAAGGGAAAATAGCTTATAAATAACAAAGGCAATAATCGCTATGTCTATAACATCAGTAACCCTTATTATAGTTAAGGATGCTATAATATTCTCCAAAAAATTCATACTTCCTCCTTATATTATCGTACTTTATATTATCGTACTTTTTTAAAGGATTTTTTGTAGGAATGTTAGAGCAAAAATCTATGTGAATAATAATTTCCTCATGTCTATAAATTTCCCACCAAGTCCTAGTCCTTATATACAAAAATCGCCTTATGTAAGGGATATATCCCCCTTATCTAAGGCGACTCTTATTTAAATACTTTATCCTAAAGCAACATCTAGTACCATCATTACCAAAAATCCTATTGAAAAACCAATAGTACCTACGTTGGTGTGGGCTTCTCCCTCTCCTGTTGCTTCTGGAATTAGTTCTTCTACTACTACATAGAACATAGCTCCAGCTGCAAAGGCAAGAAGGTATGGTAGGATTGGTATCATGATTGATGATAGGAGGATAGTTATAATTGCTGCTATTGGCTCAACTGCTCCTGATAGGACTCCTTGGCCAAAGGCCTTATTCTTATCAACTCCCACTGACCTAAGGGGCATGGATATTATAGCTCCTTCTGGGAAGTTTTGGATAGCTATACCTATTGATAGAAGAATTGCTTGAGTAAGGCTTACCTCGCTACCATAGATAGCTCCGGCAAAGGTAACTCCGACTGCCATTCCCTCTGGGATATTGTGGATTACCACTGCCAAGACCATCATGGTTGTCTTTCTTAGAGATTCGTTCTTTGGTCCTTCTGGCAAGTCTGAATCAATATGTTGGTGGGGAATAGCATTATCCAAAAATAACAGGAATATTATTCCCACCATAAAGCCTATCACAGCTGGTATGGAACTCATCCTCCCCATATCAGATTCTGCCATATCAATAGCAGGGATTAGGAGGGACCAGATGGATGCGGCTACCATTACACCAGCAGCAAAGCCTGAGAGGAATTTTTGAACCTTGACACTTAGTTCATCCTTCATTATATAGACCAAGGCTGCTCCAAGACTCGTTCCTATAAAGGGAATTAAGAGTCCTATTATCGCCTGTAAATTCATTGACCGTCGTCCTCCTTATCTATCTTCCAAATATCATGAGCATAGTTTAAGATAGTCCTATCTGATGAGAAGAAGCCTGCATTGGCTATATTTAGTAACATCTTCCTTGACCAGTCTAGCTTATCCCTGTAGGCTTCGTTTATTTTTTCGTGGGCCTTCTTGTAGGAAGCAAAGTCCTTTAGGAGGTAGTATTGGTCTCCTCTAGAACCACCTTGTGGGTTGACTAGCTCGTTATAAATATCTAGGAACATATAGGAGTCATTGTCATTAAATTCTCCACTTACTAGGCTATCAACAGCATCCCTTATGTCAGGATCCTTTCTGTAGTATTCTACTGGATTGTAGGTTGATGCGATTTGGTTTAGTTCGTCTACTGTAGCTCCAAACCTAAAGTTGTTTTCTTCTCCAGCCCTATCGAATATTTCGATATTAGCTCCATCTAGGGTACCCAGAGTCAAGGCCCCATTTAGCATAAATTTCATATTACCAGTACCCGATGCTTCCTTACCTGCTGTAGAAATTTGCTCAGATATATCAGCTGCTGGGAAGAGTTTTTCTCCATAGGAAACCCTATAGTTTTGGATGAAGACTACCTTAAGTTTTTTATTTACATCACTGTCATTATTTACTACCCTCGCTACTTCATTGATAAGTTTAATAATGCCCTTGGCTCTAAAGTATCCTGGTGCAGCCTTTCCACCAAATATAAAAGTTGTTGGGTAGAAGTCCATGTCTGGGTTAGCCTTTAGCTTGTGGTAGAGGTAGATTACGTGGAGGATGTTTAGGTGTTGCCTCTTGTATTCGTGGATCCTCTTAACTTGGATATCAAATATTGACTCAGGGTCAATCTTGACTCCTTCAGTATCTAGGATGTACTTGGCAAGGTCTCTCTTTTTCTTTTGTTTGATGCCCCATAGTTCATTGAGGGTTTCATCATCTTCCTTGTATTTCTCAAGGCCCTTTAATAGATCTAGGTTATACTTCCAGTCTTCGCTACCAAGTTTTCTTGATATAAAGTCTGATAGGTCCCTATTGGCATAGACTAGCCACCTTCTTGGTGTTATACCGTTGGTCTTGTTGTTAAACTTTTTTGGGTAACACTTATACCAGTGGTTGAAGGTTTCATCTTTTAGGATTTGAGTATGGATCTCAGCCACACCATTTACAGAAAATCCTACATAGATAGCGAGATTTGCCATGTGAACTTGGTCATATCTCACAATCCTATAAGGGTCAATGGCTTCTTCTGATAGGCCCTTGGACTTAAATTCCTTGACAAGCTTGTCATTAATTTTTTCGATAATTTCCATACATCTTGGGCTAACTTCTTGGACTAAGTCCTTTGACCATTTTTCTAGGGCCTCTTGCAAGACTGTGTGGTTGGTGAAGGCAAAGACCTTGTGGGCTATGGCTAGGGCGTCTTCAAAGAAGATTCCATTTTCATCAACCAAGACCCTGATTAGTTCAGGAATTGCCATAATTGGATGGGTGTCATTAAGTTGGATTACATGGTACTTGGCAAAGTCTTCTAATTTTAAGTCTTCTGGATAATATTTCTTGTACTTATCTACCATATCTTGGATAGAAGCTGAGCAGAAGAAATATTGTTGTTTAAGCCTTAAAAGCTTACCTGCCCTTTGCATATCATTAGGGTAAAGGACTCTAGTTATATCTTCTGCACGGTTTTTCTCACTAACTGCTTGGTCGTATTCGTAGTTGTTAAATTTTTGGAAGTCAAACTCTTGGAAGGGTTCACTTTGCCATAGTCTTAGAGTATTTACCACTCCGTTTTGGTAGCCTAGGACAGGCATATCAAAAGGAACAGCCTTAACTTGTTGATCCCTAAATTTAACGATCTTTGAATCACTATCAACCCTTATTGACCAGGCATCTCCATCCTTTAGCCAGCTATCGCCTTGTTCAACTTGGAAGCCGTTTTTGATACTTTGCTTAAAGATTCCTTCCCTATACCTAACTCCATAGCCATACATATTTAGGTTTTGGCTAGCAGCTGAGTCCATAAAGCAGGCAGCAAGCCTACCAAGTCCTCCATTACCAAGGGCTGCATCATCTTCGTAGTTCTCGATTGATTCAAAGTCGATGCCTATTTCATCTAGGAGTTCTTTTACTTCATCATAGATACCGAGATTGATTAGGTTGTTGCCGAGGGACCTTCCTATCAAGAATTCTGCACTAAAGTAATAGGCCTTTCTTTGGTTACGGGTCTTTCTCTTACACTCTCTCCATTCTTCGTTGATAAGTTCCATAATAGTATCTGATAGGGCCTTGTACCTATCCCTATCGCTAGTGTCTTCAAAGCTTTTTAGGGTAATTCTTTGAAGATTTTCAATATAATTTTCTACAAATTTGTTCTTCTCAAGCTTGTCCATGGTTAAACCTCCCATATAGTTTTGCCATATTTTTTATCTTCTTTGCTAGATCATCATCAAAATCTTCCTCTAGACATCTCCACTTCCAATTGATACCGAGAGTTGCCGGAGAATTTATCTTGCTATCATTACCAAATCCAAGGAAGTCTTGGAATTCGAATACCGCTACATCACTAACTGATGCCATAAGGGCCCTATTAATCTTCCATAGTCTCTCCTTGTTATCTTCTGTATCTAGGTCAAAATATAAGTTGATCAGTTCATTTAGATCATCATCAGCATTTTCTAGAAAACCCATCAAGGTATCACTATCATGGGTTGAGGCATAAACAACAGAATTTCTCTCGTAATTATGAGGCAAGTAGTCGCTATCAAAATTTTCACCAAAGGAAAACTGGATTACATTCATACCAGGAAAAGCATAATAATCTTTTAGTTCATTGACTTCATCAGTTATATAGCCCAAATCTTCAGCTATAAACATTGCTTCTGGGAATTTTTCCCTTACCCTATCAAATAGTTCATAAGGCTTGCCCTCTTCCCATTCACCAAATCTAGCATTGTCATCTTCTGCAGGAATGGAATAGTAGGCTTCAAAGCCCCTAAAATGGTCTAACCTCAATATATCATAAAGTCTAAGGCTCGCCCCAATTCTCTCAATCCAAAAATCAAAATCACTTTCTCCTAGCTTCTTCCAGTCATAGAGGGGATTGCCCCAGAGCTGGCCATCTTCTGAATAGGCATCAGGAGGAGCTCCTCCAACCTTGATAGGCTCTTTTGTATCTGGGTCAAGTTGTAAGATATCTGAATTAACCCAAGCATCAGCTGAATCTAAGGCCACATAAATAGGGAGATCTCCTATGATTTTGATCTCTTTTCTATTGGCATATTCCTTAAGCTTTTGCCATTGGCTAAAAAATTCATATTGGATAAAGACATAGAAATTAATCAATTCCTTATTTTCCTTCTTGAACTTATTGAGGGCAGTTTTTTTGCGATTTTTGAGATCATCCTCCCAATCTATCCAGGAAACATCAAATTTCTCGTGTTTTATTGCCATAAATAAGGCATAGTCATCTATCCAATAGGCTTCTTTTTTCCTAAAGACTTCTATCTCCTTCTTTAGACTATCCCTGGCCTTATCATAGGCCTTCTCCAAAATCCTATACCTTAGGTTGTATTGGATGCCATAGTCTACAAACCTGGTCTTATCGCCAAAGTTTAAGTTCTCTAACTCTTCTTTTTCCAAAAGTCCTTCTTCTATTAGTATGTCTAAGTCTATAAAGTAGGGATTGCCAGCAAAGGATGAAAATGACTGGTAAGGACTATCCCCATAAGAAGTAGGTCCCAGAGGTAATATTTGCCAATACTTGATGCCGGCATCTGACAGGAAGTCAACAGCATCATAGGCCGCCTCACCAAAGGTCCCTATTCCATAATTAGATGGAAGGGAAAAAATCGGCAGGATTACCCCGTTACCCCTTTCTAGTCTTTTTTGTTTTTCCATTATTACCTCTCTCTAAAATATATTAAACCACTGTAGTCTCTAAATTGCTTATTAAAGTCTTCCAGGTAGAACCTATAGAGCTTGCCCCAACTAGATACAACCACCTCGTGCTTATCGCCCTTCCTATTTAGCTCAGTTATACATAGGCCGTGGTGGCGCATAATCCTTATATCATTTGATATCCAATTAATTAAAATCGGAGGGCTGTCATAGGCTAGAGCTTCCTCTATAAAGGCAATCTTCTTTGCGAGTGGTCGCCTAAGGATGGTATTTTCAGTAAGGGTCTTGCTCTTTAACTCGATACCCATATCATCTCTAACAAGGTCTAGCCTACGATCAAGCCTTCCTACTGTGGAGACCCCATTTATGAGGGGCCTTAGTCTCCTATAGAAATAATATTGGTATTCATTGTAAATATCTATGTCAATCTTTCTATCCCTATGGAATAGATAGAAATATACATTGGTGAAGGCCGTTACTACACAGGACCTATCCCTAAAAAACTTACTTACCCCCTTGGCTCCTAGGGAATTTTGGTAGCCACCATAGAGGGTCTTGTCATTTTCGATTACTGGGACAAATTCTCCGTATCCTGACCTACTTAGCTTCATTATTTTCTACATCTCCCAACTCGTACTGAATTTTCTTCTTCTCATCTATATATGCTTCATAAATATTTTTTCTCTCAAGTTTCTTATCAATAAAGTCATGGAAGAGGGTATAAAATATTGAAAATACTGGAATACTTATTAGCATTCCCCAAATTCCAAATAGGGATCCTCCTATTGATACAGAAGCTAGAACCCGGATAGCTGGAAGACCTATTTGCTCACCTGCCATAGCAGGATAGATGACATTTTCTTGGATTTGTTGGATAACTATGTCAAATATCAAAAATATGATGGCTTGGACTGGTGATTCCAAAAATATAATTATTGATGAGAATCCTGCTCCAAATATTGGTCCAAAAATAGGTATCAAGTCAGATATACCTATAATAATTGATATCATACCAGCATTAGGCATTCTTAGAATTACCATTCCTACAAAGGTTAGCAGGGATAGGGTACATACTGCTATAAGCCTTGAGAATATATATTCTTTGAAGGTGTTATAGGATAGGGAAAATACCTTATTTATATAGTCAGCCCTTGGTTCATCAAAAATAGCATAAAGGATCTTGGTAAAGTTGTGCTTTAGCATCTTCTTGTAGACCAATATGAAAACTGAGAAGAAAAATATTGTAAATAAACTTATAAGTCTTGATCCTATAGAATTGATAAAGTCTGTTGTAAAGCTCAATACTGACGAAGAATTTCCTTGTAGGAATGACAAGATATTATTTCTAAATTCATACCAGCTAAAGGAATTTACAAACTTATAGAAATTATCTGCCAAGTCTTCTGTTGCCTCGTGGCTTGCCAAAAAATTATAAAACTCATCAACAAAGATAGGCCACTTGTTAAAGGTTGAAGAAATAATTAATATAATTCTAGGTACTAGTATTTTGAGCATGACAATGCTAACTACGATTATCACTATCCAGGAAAGGATTAGGGATATGCCAGAAATCATTTTAGCATTTTTTTCGTTGCCAAATCTTTTCTTCAATTTGCCCTCGAAAAAGTTCATAGGAATATTTAAAATATAACCCAAAATCGCACCTATAATAAATGGGTTAAGGATTCCTAGAATCTTAAAGAACATTTCTTTTATATTTGGAAGATAATAAAGTCCGAAAAATAAAAGTATAGCATAAGTTATTAATTTAAATAAGGTTTTTTGATTGATAGCTAACTTATTCATAATTTCCTCCATTCTTTTCTAATTATATAATACCATAAAAGAAAGATCCTTGCTTTAAATTGGAATTGTTATAAAATGATTTTGTTAGGAGATTATATGAAAAAATGTTTTATCTTCGCTGGAGGAGACTTCGACGGTTTTTATGAAAAAATAAATGAAGACGACCTAGTAATAGGGGCTGATAAGGGCTACCAATATGCCCTAGCAGAAAATATTCCCTTGGACTATATAATAGGCGACTTTGACTCAGCGGATGAGCCTGAAGGAGACAATATCACAGTCCTTAATCCAGTTAAAGACTTCACTGACACAGTCGCAGCGATAGAGCTAGCCAAAGAAAAGGGCTATAAGGAAATAATAATATATGGAGGCCTTGGCCGTAGGGAATCCCACACCATAGCCAACATCCGTAGTATGTATTTTTACAAAAACCAAGGTCTTGATATTAGCCTAAGGGCTAGGGGCAAAAAAATTTTTATAGTAGATGACATCTTTACCTACAAGCATAAGGGCAAGGACTTTTATGTATCGATCTTTTCCCTAAGAGATATATCAAGAGGACTTACTATCAAAAATTTATATTATGAGCTTGATAACTACGACCTTGCCATGGACTCAAGCCTTGGCGTATCCAATGAAACCTGTGGCAAAGACTTCTCCATTGAAGTAAAAGATGGGGTCTTGCTAGTAATCTTCGAAGACTTTAGCTCATAAAAAGTCCCCTCTCGGGGGACTAAGGCTAAAGTTTTATTTTAAAAACAGCTTTTTTAACCTTACTTGGTTTTTTATTAATGATCCCAGGCATATGGCCATCATTTGGGAAAAATATAGCTATATCTCCCTCTTCCATTACAAGATATCCCTTGGCTTCTCCCTTTAGTAGCATATAGTCATTTTCTTCATCAAAGGGGGAGCCTTCAAGCTTATTAATAGAGTTAAATTTAATTACTTCATTTCCTTCAAGCATAAGTTGGAGGTCTAGGTATTTTCTATGGCTCTCATAGGACTTTTGGCTCTCATCAGAAGACTCATATTCTCCAATATTTACAAAAATCTCATCGCCCTCAATAGGATAAGATCCTGGCTCTAGACTCCTTAGGTCATTTTCCCTAGCATAATCTAATGCTTTTTTGATTTTTTCTGAAACAATTTCTTCTGGATTAATACTTTTTATATTAGTATATATCATATTTACCCTCTCATAATTTTCTTTATTTAAGTATAATCCTTAAATCCTTTTATTGCAATTATCAATTAAGGAGCCTAGTAAGTTCATCCTTTAAATTTATTAGTCCTAGGCAAGACACCTCCTATAGGGTCTTACTAAGTAATTTACAATTTCTTTATAAATATTTAATAAATTCTTTACTAATTTATGATATAAATATCAATAAGGATTAGTTTTGCAAGTTAATTAAAGTTGTAAAATATAAAAGTGCGGTAGGTATGAATTTAAAAAAGTTAAGGAAAAATCGTTAAATAGTTAACAGCCTAAAATCCTTGTAGTTATTGGCTTTCTTCTAAGGGCTGCCCTTGGTATCCACGATAAGGCATCTTTCATGTTTTTAGTTCTTGTCTTAGTTTTTGATATAATCTTTACCTTAGTTAAATTAAGGTGTCCTTATTGTTAGACAAGACTAAATATACGGGGCAGTAAGCAAAATTATTGCGAGTCTTGTGGAGCAAAAATCAACGCCTAATTTGTTGGCAAAAATGTAACCGGAGTCTTAGCTTGCTCCGGCCTTTGCTTTTAAAGAATTTATTCTTCGTAAGTTTCTTCTCTCATCTCATCAAAGCTCTTTTCTCCCAAATGTTCGACTTCGCTTTGTCTAATTTCTTTTTCCTTAAGCTTCCTACGAGTCCTATCTTCAAGAAGGGTATAGAATATTGTCGCTATTGGCATAAAGCCAATCATTCCGGCTATACCAAAGAGCCTTCCTCCAAGTAAGACTGATAGGAAAATCCAAATAGCAGGTAGTCCTTGGTGTTTACCTATTACCAGTGGATAAATAATTTGCTCTTGAATTTGTTGAATTACCAAAATAAAAATCAAAAATACAAGAGATTGGAAAGGACTTTGGATGAAGATAAGAATCATGCCAATTCCTGTAGCTATTATTGGTCCAAAGTATGGTATTATGTCAAATACTCCTACTAGGATTGATATCATGCCTGCCATCGGTAGGCCTAGTATTTTCATCCCTATAAAGGAGATGAGTCCTAGGGATAAGCATGATAAAATCCTACCTTCGAGAAATCTAGCAAAGGAAACATAGGATAGCTTGGCTACATAATTTAGCTTGTAGACCTTCTCTTTATCCAGGTGGGCAAAGAGGACCTTGTTTATATTTTTCTTTAAGTCTTCCTTGTTTAGGGAAACATATATTGAAAATATAAAGCCCATTATCACTGCTATGGTGGTTGATGATAGGGAGTTTATTATGGAAGAAGTCCTATTTAGAAGGCCCTTGCTTCCACTTGTTAGAAGATTTCTAATTAATTCCCTAACCTTCTCAGGATTAATATTTTCAACTATATCTGCCACATAGAAGCTTATATCCTTGAAGTATTTTTTGTCTTGAAGGTAGCTAGTGAGCTTATCGAAAAATATTGGCAAATTATTGATCAAGGACTCAATAGCTGATACTAGCTCCGGTATCAAAACTGTAAGGATTACAGTAATTATAGCAAAGAATACTATCCAAGATAGGATAATAGATATTACATTAATGAGCTTCTTATGCTTATCCTCATCCAAAAACTTGCCAAAGACCTTTTCTTGGAAGAATTTCATAGGCATATTGATGATAAAAGCTATGACCAAGCCATAGATTACCGGCCTTATTATGGCATATGTAGTTTGAAAAAACTCACTTATATTTTTTATATAGAGGAGGGCAAAAAACAATAAGATCAAGGCTACTCCTACCTTGAGGCTATTTTTGCTCCTCTCATCTAAAAATTCATCTCGATCGTTTTTCATAAATCTCCACCTATAAAAAAAAGAAGCGGCTTTAAGCTAACTTAAAGCCTTAAGCCTAGCTAAGCTTGCCACCACTTCCCAAATTTTATTTTTTGATTAATATCTATCTTCGCTTGAGTTGCTTTCTTTTCTAGCTTTTTTCTCAGCATATTCTTTTCTTGTCATAACGTCAACGATGTTTACGTTGATTGTTACAACATCAAGACCTGTCATATCTTTTACGTTAGTTTTAACTACTTTTTTAACTTCGTTGAAGACTCTTGTAGCGTTTTTACCATATTCAATTATGATGTCTAGGTTAACTTTAGCTTCTTTTTCTCCTACTTCTACATCAACACCTGCTGTTGAAGTTTCATTATCTGATGAGAAGAATGATCCGATTGTATCAGCAAAGTTTCCTTGCATTTCTAGAATTCCGTCAACCTTGTCAACAGCGATTCTTGCGATTTTAGCTACTACTCTATCTTCGATAAGAAGCTTTGATGCTTCTACTTCTAGTTCGTTACCGTTAAATTGTTCTTGTACTTGTTTATTTTCTGTCATTTCTTCCCTCCATTAACTAAAAATTCTTCTTATAAATTTGATATACCTTGCATCCCTATCTATGAAGGCCCCAATTGTATATCCTATTATCATTACTACCCAAATTCCTAAAGTTCTAACAAATCCGAAATTAAATAAGCAAATAAGTGTTAGTACTGAGATGATAAGGGATATTATTTTACCCTTATTTCTTGCTAAAAATGCTCTTCTTCTTTGTCTATCTGCGTTTTTTCTTTTAATTTCCTTAATTTCTAGGTCATAGATGGCGTAGTCTCTATCAGTATTATCATTTAAATGATTCATAGTTACCTCTCCTTGCTACTTCATCTTCTTTGACCCTATCAAAGTATAGATTAGTCTTTATATTCGTAATTCCAGTGAGATCTCTTAGAGCTAATTCAATTTTTTCCTTCAAGTTATCTGAAAGAATTTGAATGTCAAAGTCCTTAAATAACCTAACCTTACATTCTACATTAATCTCTTCGTCATCTTCAATATAAACTTTTATTTTTCTTGCTTCAGTAGATAAGAAACTTTCCACAGAAGCCTTTACTGAATTTTCTAGTGAATCTCTTGATACTAGAATTGAACCATCGTCATATTGGCGAAGACGCTCATATGAATGATCAGATGATAAAGTAAGGTCAACAAGCATAAATAGAGCTAAGACTAGTAGGATAATACCTACGACCATTACTCCTATTCTGAAATTTGGATTTTGAAGGTATGATAGAATGTTAAATAATTCATTTACATCTATCAAGGCTCCAAATACAAATAAAGCTCCCAAGAGGATTAGCACTACGGTCATAAATGAAAAAACAAATCTTTTAAATTTTCCCATAAGTCCTCCTCACCTTATTATTACCCTCATTTTATTTTCTCAAACATTATTATTCAATTTTTAGACTAAGATCTATCCAATCTTCATTAAGTTTTTCGCTTTTACTTTGAAGTTCTTTAATCTCAGAAAAAGTTTCTTCTACCTTAGCACTATCCTTGTAGAAGTCTTCTGCCATAGTAAGGCTAGTTAACTCTTCGATTTTTTTATCGATTTCTTCTAGCTCTGTTTCTATATCCCTGATTTGGTTTTTAATTTTTCTAATCTCGCCCTGTTTTAATTTTTCTTTTTGCCTTTGTTTTTTTATTTCAGTCTTGGTTAGGGGATTTTTTTGTGGATCTTCTAGCTTACTTTCCTTGAGTTTTTTCTCATAGTAGGAATAATTACCTAGGTACTCATCTATACCATCAGCCTTCATCACTAAGATTTTGTCAGCGATTTTGTTTAGGAAGTACCTATCGTGGCTTATAAGTAAGATAGTCCCCTCATAGTCAAGAATGGCATCTTCTAGGATTTCCTTGGAGTCAATATCTAGGTGATTGGTAGGCTCATCCATCAAAATAAAGTTGGCATCAGATATCATAAGCTTAAGGAGGGCTATCCTTGCCCTCTCCCCTCCACTTAGCTCGCCTATTACCCTATCCACATCCTCATCATAGAACATAAACTTGGCAAGGTAAGACCTGATTTCTCCGTAGGTCATCATAGGGTAAGTCTCAGATATCTCATCTACAATGGTGTTATCAAGGTTTAGTGATTCTTGCATTTGGTCAAAATAGCCTACATTGACACTTTGACCCAGCCTTATGGATCCTCCATCCTGCCTTTCTGCCCCCATTATAATCTTAAAGAGGGTGCTCTTGCCTACCCCATTTTCTCCAATAATAGCGACTCTTTCTCCTCTGTAGATGTTGAAGGCTATGTTTTTGAAGATTTCTTCACTAGAGTAGGACTTTTCTAACTCACTTACCTTGAGGACATCTGCTCCTGATTTAATTCTAGGAGTAAACTTTAGTCCCATAGAATTTTTTAAAAATTCTGGCTTTTCTATTCTCTCCATCTTGTCGAGGAGCTTTTGCCTAGACCTTGATTGGGAAATCCCCCTCTTTCTAAGAGAGCCTCCCTGGCTTTTGAGCCTAGAAATAATCTCTTCTTGTCTGGCTATCTCCTTTTGTTGAGCCTTGTACTGGTGGATTCTTACTTCCATATCTTTTTTTCTTTGACCCATGAAGTCTGTATAGTTGCCATCATAGGTCTCAAGCCTGCCATTTTCTAGGATGAATATTTTATTTACAGTATTATCAAGAAAGTACCTATCGTGGCTTATAACTATGACAGATCCCTTATAATTTTTGATAAAAGTTTCTAGGAAGTTAATAGCACCTATGTCTAGGTGGTTGGTAGGCTCATCAAGGAGGATGAGGTCAGTTTTTTCAAGTAGAAGGTGGGCAAGTTCTACCCTGGCCTTTTGTCCTCCTGAAAGCTCAGATATGCTCTTATTAAAGTCATCCTTAGTAAAGCCCATAGCATTGAGGGTTCCTTCTATCTCTGACCTTATGGCATAGCCATTTTTATCATTGAAGTCCTCAAGTTTTTTGGTATAGGTCTCCATGATTTCTCTTAGCCTAGCATCATCCTTTTCTTCTTCCATAAGACTCTCAAGCCTTCTCATGTCCTTTTCGGTTTCTATTAAGTCTGTGTAGACTTCTAGGACATAGTCATAGATAGACATGTGAAGATCAAGGTCCAAGATTTGCTTCAAATAGCCAACCCTTGTGTCATTGGCTATGTAGAGCTCCCCACCATCAGGGCTAAGCTCTCCTGTCAGTATTTTAAAAAGTGTAGATTTTCCTTGGCCATTAGCTCCTATTAAACCGACCTTGTCACCCTTTTCTATCTTGAAGGAAACATTGTCGAAAATATCCTTGAGGGGATAAGATTTTTTTAAGTTGGAAGCTGTTAGTATATTCATTAAAAGACAAAGTCCTTAGGTGAATTCATGAAATATGTTAGGGTAAAGAGGGATTCGTCTAGGTGGACTGACTCTAGGACAGTTCCGTTTTTAACCCTTAGGTCAACTGGAGTAAAGTTCCATATACCCCTTACCTTGCCATCACATAGGATATCACATACTTCTTGGGCAGCATTCTTTGGTGTTGCTATAATTCCAATATCTATCTTGTTTTCTTCGAGATAATCCTTTAGGGTGTCGATGGATCTAACTTCCAAGTCATTATCCTCGCTTTCTATATCGGTATTCTTATCAAATACTGCCTTTATCTCATAGCCAAGCTCAGAAAAAGACTTGTATTGGTAGAGGGCATGGCCTATATTACCAAAGCCAATAAGGAGCATAGAATATCTCTCATTGACCCCAATTATTTTTGATAATTCTTCGATTAGGTCTTTTACATTGTAACCATATCCTTGTTGGCCAAAGCAGCCGAAGTGGTTAAGGTCTTGTCTGATTTGACTTGCAGTAAGGCCTGTAATTTCTGCAAGTTCCTTGGATGAAACTCTGATAATTCCCTTATCGTTTATACTTTCAAGGTACCTGTAATATTTTGGGAGTCTTTTAATAACTGATAGTGATATATTTTGCTTACTCATTTTCTCCTCCTTCTAGGTCATCCTCTTGACCCAAGATAAATAAATCATCATCTGCCTTGTGGCTATTTAATATTTCTAGATCTTTATCATCAACTACAAAATCGTTTTTTTCGACCGTATCATCTAGGTCTACTGGTATATTTTCTTCTTTTGCCTTAGAATTTAATCTCACATAATTAAATACATGGATAAAATATGTAAGTATAAGGGATGTATAAAATATCTTTTGGTTATAATTTTCTACTACTATCCTGGGTAAGATTAGACCACCTGAAAGATTACCTACAAAGTTTGATAGGATAAGGACGCTATGACTTGCTAAAATTATAAATATAAAGCCTGTTACTATCCCTGTCAAGATCGAATAGTAGTAAGGGTCCTTGTCGAAAAAAACGACAAGGCCAAACACTACCATCAAAATCCAGCTTAGTAAAAACACTAAGTTCCAAATCAAACCTATCATTACATTGTTAAAAAACATCCCTGCCAAGGTCAATAGAAAAACACCGAAAGTAGATATAGCTAAGATGAAACTTAGGTTTTTTTCTGCTGTCTTTAACATAATTTCCTACTTATTTTTCTTTGACTTATACCTTAAGTTAGAATCTAGGATTCTCTTTCTAATCCTTAAGTTATTTGGTGTAATCTCGATTAATTCATCATCTTCAACAAATTCCATCATTTCTTCAACACTCATCCTCTTGGCTGGTGTAAGGATTATTGCATCATCAGATCCACTGGCCCTGGTGTTGGTTAGTTTCTTCTTCTTGCAGACATTGACATCTATATCTAGGCCCTTGGCATTCATACCAACTACAAGGCCTTCATAAACCTCTTCGCCTGCTCCTATAAATAGACTTCCCCTGCTTTGGGCTTGATTAAGTCCATAGGCTGAAGAAATTCCTGTTTCAGATGCAATAAGTGAACCAACTTGTCTCTTTTCGATATCTCCCTTGTAGCTATCATAGCCTTCAAATTCTGAGTTTAGTATTCCTGTACCCTTGGTATCTGTCATAAACTCTGACCTATATCCAATTAGTCCCCTGGATGGAATCCTAAATATTAGCCTATTGTATCCAGAAGCTGAAGGACTCATATCAATCATCTCGCCCTTTCTCCTACCAAGCTTCTCAATAACAGATCCTGAGTAGACTTGATCAACATCGATAGTAGCAAGCTCAATTGGTTCAAGCTTCTTACCCTTCTCATCTTCCTTATACATAACTTCAGGCTTAGAAACTTGGAATTCGTAGCCCTCTCTTCTTAGATTTTCGATAAGGACAGATAGGTGGAGCTCACCACGACCTGATACCTTGAAGGCTTCTGTTGTATCTGTAGCTTCAACCCTTAGGGAAACATCTGTTTCTGCTTCCTTGTAGAGCCTATCTCTTAGGTGCCTACTTGTTACATACTTACCATCCCTTCCGGCAAATGGTGAATCATTTACAGAGAAGGTCATGGATAGGGTTGGCTCAGAAATCTTGGTAAATTCTATAGGATCAGAGTCTTCTTCTGTACCTATAGTATCCCCTATATTAATATCTTCCATACCAGAAAGGGCCACTATTGAACCAAATTTTGACTCCTCGACTTCCTTTCTATCAAGGCCTTCAAACTCATAAATTGTAACAATCTTTGACTTAATACGCCTATTAGGATCATTATAATTAGTAATAACTGCTGGGTCATTCTTCCTAATAAGCCCGCTTTCAACCTTACCAATGGCGATCCTACCTAGGTAGTCATTATAATCTGTTGTAGACACTAGAACCTTAAAAGGTGCATCTTCGTCAGCCTCATAGCTTGGCACATAGTCCAAGATAGTATCCAAGAGGTCTATCATATCTTCCTTGGCTACGCCCTTTTCCTTGCTAGCCCAACCTTCCTTGGCACTGGCATAAACAAAGGGACTCTCTAAATAAGATTCATCAGCATCAAGAGATATAAATAATTCCAAGACTTCATCTTCTACCTCATCAATTCTCGCATCAGCCTTGTCGACCTTGTTGATACAAATAATAGCTGGTAGGCCTAGCTCTATGGCCTTCTTCAAGACAAATTTAGTTTGTGGCATAGGGCCTTCGTGGCTATCTACTACCAAGACGACTCCCTCTGCCATGTTTAAAACCCTCTCAACCTCTCCACCAAAATCGGCGTGGCCTGGAGTATCTATTATATTTATCTTTGTATCCTTATAGTAAACTGCTGTATTCTTGGAAAGAATGGTGATTCCTCTCTCTTGTTCGATAGAATTTGAATCCATCACCCTTTCTTTTACCTCTTGATTGTCTCTAAATAAACCACTTGACCTAAGTAGGCCGTCTACCAGGGTAGTCTTACCATGGTCTACGTGGGCAATGATGGCTACATTTCTAACATCTTCTCTTTTCATCTAATCCCTCACTCCTTATTACATTTTCTATCAATATATTATATTCCATGTCAATACATTATCAATATTTCATCATTAAAATATTCAGGGTATAAATCTAAAAAACTATAAATTCAAATATTAAAGGTCTTTCCGATAAGTTAAATTATATTTTTCTATTTCCTAGGCTAAGCTTATATAATTTTTAGAGGCCCTAGCCTACTATTCTAATAGAGAAAAAATCGACATAAGGACCCCATATCCTTATGCCGAATTCCTTCTATTTATTATTTATTTCCTACATAGCTTGCTGCATTTTCTCCTGCATTTCTACCGAATACTACTATATCAGTTACAGCGTTTCCACCAAGTCTGTTTGCTCCGTGGATTCCCCCTGTTACTTCTCCAGCAGCATAGAGGCCAGGGATAGTCCCTAATATTTTTTCATATATCCTCCATATTTTTAATAGAATAGCTAATCTATAATTTCTTTGATAGACTTAGCCCACTAACCTCTTATCTTAACTAAACTAAATATTGGGTCAGAAATATAGTTATATTATTCTAATCTTTTCTAGTTCATAGGATAAAAAAGACCCACTAGCACGAAACTGCATGTAGGTCTAGATTAATAATTTTATTTTTTTAACTCATCTACGAATTTATTCAAAGAAAATTCATAGGCTGCCCTTTTTGGATCTTCATCATATAAGTTTTCAAAAATATCCCTAGGCACTTTCTTTAGTCTCAAAAGTTTTTCCAAGGGGTCAAGATATTTTCCCTCACCTTTCTCTAAAGAATTTTTAACAAGGTTTATAAGCTCTAGGCCATGGAGGTATATTTCCTTGCCCTCATACTTGGCAAAAATCCCCTTGCTTGTGGCTTCTTTTTTTAATGCTTGTGCCTTATCATAGGTCATAGAAGAATATTTATTATAGAGGTCATCTACAAGATCCCTATTAGAAAATATTCCCTTTATTAGGGACAAGGCTCCCATATTATAAGGATAAGGAACTTGGTCAGCAGCCCTTATTCCTAAATATTTTTTGACCCTAACATCAGGAAATACTATCGAAAGACCATGCTCTACTAGGCTTTCTGCATTGGCTTCAGTCATTTCTTCTTCTAGGGTCTTTGTTCCCATATAATAAGTTTGCTCCCCTTTTTCCTTAAAAATCATAGGGGTAGTCAAGATTTTTTCGGCGTATTTTTTATAAGTTAGGTCCTTATCTAGGGAGAAGTCAAATATCCCTACCCTATCCTTATCAGTATTTTCCCAAATTGTTTGCCTTAGATTATGCTTGTGATACTTCTCCCCTTCAAAGATAGGACTATTATCAAATATGGTATAGAAGAAGGGACTTAGGGCATTAGCTAAGAAGTATTTCTTCTTGAAGTCTTCCTCATCAAAGTAGTCTATGGCTACCTGGAGGGAGGCACTGCCCTTCATCACATTCTGGCCCATAGATCCACCATATTCATCAAAGTACCTATACATACACTTATACCTTGGCTTATCTAAAATCTTCAAATCATCTATACTACTTTTTACCTGGTAGCCTAGGCAAAGTAAGAGCTGGTTTCTCTTTTCAAAAACCGGAAGAATCCTTTGAAAGTTATCCTTGTAGATTTCAAGCAAGTCATCTACAGATTTTTGAGCATTAATTGCAAGTTCGAATTGGCCTGCCGGCTCGATACTTATATCTATGCCATAGCCCCTTAGGGATAGGAGCATCTCCTTGTCATAAGATGGCTCAGCCTAGCCCTATCAAATCCTTTAGGCCCCAAGGACTCCCTTGTCCCCATAGTAGCACTCGCTTTCAAGGCTATCCCTGTCGACTACAAAGTGTTCTGCTTCAAAACCTATATAGAAATCTCTATCTTTTTTCTCACCTTCTTTTATATAGGCAATTATTTTTTCCAATTTTTCTTCTCTCTTCATCTACTGCTCATTTATTAAATATAAAAAAGGGATCTTTTGATCCCATGCTTCTTACTATCTCATTTATTATATATCAGGGCCGTAATGGTATTTCCATTTACTAAGACCTTGTTTGATATGGACTCTACTAATTTTATCCCTCTGCCATGCTCAGAATAAAAACTTATATCATCATCACAAATTATACCACAACCCTCATCTTTTACACTCACTATACAAAAGTAATCATCAAACATGACGAGGCATTCAATTTTTCTCTCGTATTCTTTGTTGTTGCCATGCTTGTAGGAATTTGCTGTAAGTTCGTCTAGGATAAGTCGTACTTTAAATATAAGATCCTCATCAAAGTTCTTATTTTTAAGGACTTCTATAACTCCCTTATTAAATTTTTCTATTAAATTAATATCAGTATTAATAACATCCCTTATAATATCCATACTTAATCCCTTCTATGCTCTATTAATACCCAATAGACCGGCTAATCTTACAGGAATTTGGAAAACATTATTATTATTTTATTAATTTTTAACTTTATGGTATAATATAATCGTAAAATGAATGAAAGGAGACATTCTATGAAATACGTATGTACTGCATGTGGATTTATCTACGATCCTGCTGAAGGAGATGTAGAAAACGGAATTGAACCAGGTACAGAATTTGATCAATTGCCAGAAGATTGGGTTTGCCCAGTTTGTGGTGTTGGCAAAGATATGTTCGAAGCTCAAGAATAATAAAATTTTAGAGGTCCATATGGGCCTCTTTTATTTTTCGAAATTTTTACTTTTAAAAAACTTAATTGATACAAGGAGAGTTATAGCTACAAATAAAACTCCAAACAAGTGGATGTAAATTCTTTGGGCATTGGGTCCATCTTCTATCTTTTTTCTTTTCTTTAGATCAGTAAAGATTGACCTTTTACCTAGGTCTATGTCATCATCCTTTGGTCCTATCTCTATTACTAAAGTGTCATTTTTTTGATCTTCTAGGTAGGTGCTACTCTCATCTCCACTAGGTATTTCCTCTTGATTAGGAATATCATTACTAGGAAGCCCTCCCCTATTTCCATCAGTGGACGGGTTATTTTCCTCAAAATTTTTTCTAAGGGCTTCTAGATTGGTAGGACTATTTTGAGGAGTTGGTTGATTTTCTTTTTGAGTATCTCCCTCTTCTTTTTCATTACTTACTGGTGGACTAGTTGGAGGAAGACTTCCCTCATTTTCCTTATCTGCTTTATTTTGAGTTGGATCTTCCTTTTTGTTAGGTGCATCTGCCTTTAGATCTGGACTTGTTATTTCTTCGTTATATCCCTCATCAATAGATCCAGAATCTTTTGGCATTAAAGCGCTTCCTTCTTCGTGAATCTCCCCACTAGGAGGGCTAGCAAGTACTGGATATTCTTCCTCATCTGTAAACCCTTCTAGGATTACAATTTTATCTTTTTCTTCACCGCTACTCTTTGACTCAGCAGATGTCCCTTGCCCACTTGTTTCATCTGCCAGAACATCAACCTTGCCTAGAGAAAAAGATAAGAGACATACCATGAGAATAAGTAGGGACTTAATTTTAAATTTTCTCATAATTCGCCCATATTCCCTTCTATCTATATCTTACACTAAAAATCCAAGTCCTCAATAGAAAATCACAAAATTTCTACAAATTCCTACAAGAAAAGACCTTGCCTAAGCAAGATCTCCTTAATCATCTGTTAGTTCATCTGTTTGATACCAACCCTTGCCCACAACATTAGAAGTATTTAATATAGTTATGAAGGCCTTAGGGTCAATTTTTTTGATAAAAGCTTTAAATCTAGGAGCCTCTACATTAGAAGTTGCTGATATAAAAACTGTCATATCTTTTTTTAGGTAGAGTCCCTTGGCATCTATGACTGTAGCTGACCTGTTAAGCTCTGATTTAATAAAGTTGCCTACTTCTTCGGTCTTGGATGTTATTATAATAAACATCTTGGCTTGCTTCATAGAGGATATGATTATATCGACAAAGACTCCCTTTATTAGTAGACCAAATATAGAAAATAGTCCAATCTCCATGCCAAACACATAGATAGACCCTATGGTAAAGATACTATCTATCATCAAGAGGGCCTTACCCACCTCAAGACGGGAATATTTCTTAAGAATCATCGCAATGATATCAGTACCACCAGAAGATGCTGCTATATTAAAGAGGATAGCAGATCCTGTGGAGCTTATTATTAGGGTAAAGAAAAGCTCCAGCATGGTATTATCTGTTAGGGTCCCACTTAGAGGGCAAATCTTATCTAGCAAAAGTGCTGTCAGAGAGTTAAGGATTGCCACATATCCTGTTCTAAAGGTAAAGGACTTACCGAGTATCAGAAAGGATACTACTAGTAAGGTCACATTTATTATAAGTGTTATAAGGGGTCTAGATAAAGAAACAAACATCGAAGCTATGATGCTCATTCCCTCTACCCCACCTATAACAAAGGAGTTGGGATATTTGAAGAAGTGAGTTCCAAATGCCATAAAAATCGCCGCAAAGCTCATCAACAAGTACCTCTTGGTCTTTGTCATAGGATCATGGTGGATAAGTTTTTTATTTCTATTTTCGATTATTCTATTCAAAGAATATCTATCATGTTTCATTTTATATCTTTGGTAATACCCCTAATTATCTGAATAGTTATCAAAGTATCCTTGGATTAAAACAATAGGTGTTCCCTTATCTCCTGACCCAGAGGTCAAATCACAAAGGGAACCTAGAAGATCTGTAATTTGTCTAGGAGTTGTACCTAGGGTATCATTGGTACCCACAAGATTATCAGCCTTTTGAGCAATTCTTTGCCTAATAGCTTCATCCCTATCTTCTCCATCAACACCTTCTAGTTCATTATCTGCTAGGTATTTTATTTTCAATTCGTTAGGTGTTCCTGTAAGTCCACCTGTATAAGCTGGCGAAACAACTGGATCTGCAAGCTCCCAGATTTTGCCAACTGGATCTTTGAAGGCTCCATCACCGTAAATCATTACTTCGATTTGCTTATCAAACTCATCTATTAATTTCTTTTGGAGGGCATCTACGAAACTTTGTCCATCCCTTGGGAAGAGTTTAACCTTATTGTCAGTAGATAGGTTAGAGCCAAGTAGACCATAATTTGCATTGTATCCAGAGCCATCAAGAGATTCTGTCATAATCTCGTCAAGCTTTAGGACTTTTTTGGCACCATTTTCTTCTAGTTGTTTCTTTACAATATTTCTTGTATGGATTGATGCAACCAAAACCTCATCTGTAAATTGTAGGGCATCTACAGGGTTATTTAGAAAATGTATCTCAGAATTGCTTGCTACTTCCTTGTAGAAGTCAGGATAAGATATGCCTGTAAATTCGTGTTTGTAATCTCCTGCAAGCTCCTTGTATTGCTCCATATCTAGGACATCAGAGTAAGGATTTATGTCACTATTAAATAAATCCATCTCATCCATAAGCCAGTTACCTACTTCATCTTGTGGATAAGATAGGCAGATATGAAGTTTCTTGCCTGTCAAAGCAAAGGCCTTTAATAAAATAGAAAATCTATTTCTACTTAGGATTGGAAATAAAATGGCTAGCTCATCTCCATCAAACTTCCTATTTACATCCTTGGCTATTTGCTCTATTGTAACATAATTTCCTTGGGCACGAGCCACAAGAGACTCTGTAACACAAACTACGTCCTTATCATTTAAGACGATATCACCTTGGTCAGCTGCTTTTTTTACTACATTAAATACAACATCTACCAAGTTTTCGCCTTCTTTTATTATTGGGGCCCTAAGTCCCGTTGATCTTGTTCCAATTATTCTTTCCATATTATTTCCCCTTTCACACAAGAATTATACAATATTTTTTCCAAAAATAAAAGATGCTAAGAAAATTAACTCCTAACATCAAATTTATGCCCACACTTGGGACATTTTACCTTGATTTTGCCCTTGTTTTTCGGAATCCTTAGCTGTTGCTTACAATTAGGGCACCTTATATATTTATAATTTTTATCTCTTTTATTTTTCTTAGATATATTAAAGGTATCCTTGATCGGGTTTAGAAATTTTTCCTTAAACATCCTATTCTCGTAGGCCCTCTTGTAGGCATTCCTTGATAGGACCCTAAATAGGGCATAGATAACCACAGCCAGTGAAATAATTTTAAAAATATCGCTCTTAAATATCATGGCCACTATGCTAAAGGCTATAGCAAGCCATACCAAAAATATACTATATTCATCTATTCCATTTCTCTTATTCATCAATTCCCTCTACTAACTCATCCATCACCTTGGATATATCGCCTTGGATTAAATAATCTGCCATCTTATCCTTGGGTGTTGGATCCATATTTATAACAATCAACTTATTTCCCCTATAAAAATCTATAAGGCCTGCTGCAGGGTAGACTACCAGGGAGCTTCCTCCGACTATGAGGACATCTGCAGATGCTATAAGATTTATTGCATAGGAGAGGTTGTCTTGATTGAGACTTTCTCCATATAGGACTATGTCAGGTCTAACGAGATTACCACAATTATCACAAGTAACTTTCCCATCAAAACCTTTCACATAGTCTAGGTCAAAGGCCTTGCCACAAGATGTGCAGTAATAATCTCTAAGGTTACCATGAAGCTCTACTACATTCTTGCTTCCTGCTTCTTGGTGGAGGCTATCAATGTTTTGGGTAATAATCCCCTTGAGCTTGCCCATCTCTTCAAGCCTTGCTAGGGCCTTGTGGGCCTTATTGGGCTTAACCCCATCAAAGATTAAGTTTTCCTTGCAATATGTCATAAACTCATCTGGGTGCTCCACAAAAAATTCATGGCTTAGCATATATTCTGGGGAATATTTCGAATTATTTTCCCTATTGTAAAGGCCAGTCGCTGACCTAAAGTCAGGTACCCCTGAAGCAGTAGAAACTCCTGCCCCACCAAAAAAGACTATATTATTTGAATCTTTAATAATTTGTCTAACTTCATCTATCATAACCAAGCTAACCTCCTATATAAGATTAACATTATCTCTGAGATAAAAACTATCAACAAGGACCATTATACAAGCTCCTACAAAATAATAAATTATGGGCGTTAGAATCTTGTAGACCCCAGCTCCCCCATAGGCAAAGGGATAGATAAAGGCAAGGCCCATATTAGAAAGGACATTCAAGCCATCTTCTACAAGAACTAGGGCAAAGAAATTTGTAATTATTACTAGGGGTAGGAAAATTAATCCTATTAATAAGATTGCCTTCCCTATTCCAAAACCATCCTTAAAACGAACCTTTGCAAAGGCAAGTAAAAGTAGCATGGTCAAGAACATATCCATGGCAAAGCCATGGGCCAGGTAAAAGATAAAATCGCTAGTGATTACAAAGCCCAGAGCAGCCAAAACCACACTAAAGGCTAGGCTTGTTAGTAAGTAAAAGCCCCCTACCTCGATTATCTTTGCCATAACATAGTCAAAGCCGCCTGCTGGTAGGCTAAAGGTAAAGTACCCCTCACTTGTAAAAAAGTCCCTATACAAAATCTTTCCTAGGAAAAATATATTTCCTACAAGTAAAATCACTATACTACTTATTAAAATTATATCTGTAAAGTCCTTATCCCTCATAATATTCAAGAAAAAAGGCATCCTCACCAAAAAGAAAGACCCAACTAGGGCAAGGATTGCCACTAGACCTGCCCACAAAATAAATTTTCTTTGTCTTTTTAAATCGTATCTTATTAAACTAATCATAATAAACCATAAACTTCCTTGTAGTAATCAGCCATCCCCATTTGCTTATCTCTTCTAATCTTGCTTGTTTCTTCCTCAAGAATAATCCTTCCCTTATTTAGAAAGATCACATAGTCCAAGATATTTTCAAGCTCCCTTAGCTTATGACCTGCTATAAGGAAGCTCGCTCCCTCATCAAGCTTTCTTATAATTATATCAAGGAAACCATCCACCCCCAAGAGGTCAAGTCCCTCCATCGGCTCATCTAGGAGGAAGATTTCGGCATTTCTCCCAAGGGCAAGGCCTATCCTTAGCCTCTTTCTTTGGCCCTTGGATAGCTTCCTATTTTCCTTATTTAGGGGAACTGACAAAAAATCTAGGATGTTGAGGGCAGCTTCCCCATCAAAGTCCTCATAAAAATCCCCATAAATTTTTACAAAGTCCCTAGCACTAAAGTTAGGATATAGGGGATTTATATCAGCTAGGTAGGATATTTTCTTCTTAGTCTCGCTAGATACCTTCTCTTCTCCTATAAGGATCTCCCCCTTATCAGCCTTCAAAAGCCCTAGAATTAGCTTGATTAGGGTAGATTTACCAGAGCCTGTAGGGCCCAGAAGGCCATATACTGAGCCTTTTTTTATATTTAAATCAAGCTCTTCTATAAAGGCCTCACCCCCATAGGATTTAGTCAAAGACTTAATTTGTATAATGTCATCCATTGGCCCTACTCCTTCTTTCTAAATAGCTTAAAGCTTCCCTCGTATCTATGCCGATTTGACCCATTTGGTCCAAAAAATCATTTATTATCCTGTTGGCTAGATTTTCCTTGAGGGCATCAATCTTTTTATCATCAAGGCTTAGGTAGTATTCTCCATCAACAAGGCTAATAAGCCTTCTTTCTTCTAGCTTAGCCATGGCCCTCTTCACATAGGCAGGGCCTGCCTTAAACCTATTGGTAAAAAACCTAAGGCTGTATAACTTGTCCCTATCCTTAAGCTTGCCCTTGATTATCTCCCTTACAACAAAGTCGACCATCTCATCTTCTATAGGTGTATAAACCATCTTATCTCCTAGCAAATTAAATCCACATCAGTATCTAGGGTAAAGGCAGCTGATACAAAAACTATCATAATCATCCTCCCATACTCACCCAAATGATCGTAGGCTCTCTTATAATTCTTTACTCTAATCTTTTCTCTAACTTCTACTAGACTTTCAAAAAGTCCATCCAGGTTTGAAACTTCATTTTCAAAATGAAAGGTCTCATTCATAATCCTATAAAATTCTTCTTGGCTCTTAAAGTCTTCTCCATCTAATACAATCATTAATTTATCCTTTCAAAACTATCGTAGTGGTCTTCTGTATAATAAATATTTAAGTCCTCATCATAGACAATTCTCTCAGTCCCTCGTCTGCCACCATTATAATTGACATCAGCTTCCTTGTAGTCGCCTTGAGGTAAGGACCCTTCAAAGTTTCCAAAGTAGTCTCCTCCAATGACTCCCTTATCGGTTACATCCCATAGGTTGCCTTCAGATGGCTCCCAGCCAAGATCCAGTGCTTCCTTCTTGGTTAGATAATTTTGGGGAAGCTTCTCATATTCTTTTAGATAAGAAGTCACATCCTCCAGGGAATAATAGGCTCCGTCTTCTTCTATATGACTTTCGACCTGGGCAGGTGGAGGTGTGGTGTCCACACTTTGGTTTTGAGGCAGGCATCCTGTTAATATTAAAATAAAACTTGTTAGCAAGTAAAAAATATATCTTTTGACTTTCACTTTAAATCTCCTTATAGTATAATTATAGCAGACTTTGAGGGAAGTTCCCTAAAAATAAAAAAAAATCAAATTTTTTCAAAAAAACATTTGACAAAAACAAAAATACCTAGTATACTATAATAGTCAGTTGAAACAACGGGGTGTGGCGCAGCTTGGTAGCGCGCGTGTTTTGGGAACATGAGGTCGAAGGTTCGAATCCTTTCACCCCGACCATCATTTAAGCACATAACAATGTGCTTTTTATTTTTCCTAATTTTCTTAAAATATTTAAATTATTTAAACAGGATCTAGAGTCCTGTTTTTTATTTTCCTAGCTTAATTCAAATTTCTTTTAATATTTTAGCTTATAATATTTTTTAGTTTTTTAGATAAGTTTTCAAATCCTTGTGATTTGTATTTATCTATCCAATTTCTTAATGTATCATCAGGAAGGTTATATTTTTTGCTATTCTTTCGTAACCTCCTGATTCTCATGATTTGTATTCTTTTACTAGTTTTATTTTAAATCCTCTTGTATATTTTGGCATACTAAAACCCCTCCATCCGTATTCCGGATTTTGGGGTTCGGGTCAGTACATACTCTTATAAATCTTCTAGTTTTATATAAGCTTTACCACTAGCCTTTGGAGCTGATGATTTGCCCTTAAATATTACTAGAATCAAGAGAGTTGCTATATATGGAATCATTGATATGAATTCTATTGGAAGGCCTATGTTAGTAGATCCTAGGTAGGTTGCTATGGCTTGGGCTAGTCCAAAGAATAAAGATCCTACCAAAACTCCTTGTGGTTTCCAGTTACCAAATATAACAGTTACTAGGGCGATGTAGCCTTGACCTGCTATTAGTGTTGGTGAGAAGGATGACACTACTGCTAGGGACATAGATGCTCCACCAAGGCCTGCCATAAAGCCTGAGAAGATTACGCAGCCATATCTTATCCTTGATACATTGATATTTAAGGTCTCACAAGCCTTAGGATGCTCGCCTACTGCAATAATCCTTAGTCCAAGTTTTGTCTTGTAGAGGAGAAAGTAAAGGAGCACAACCATGAGGAGGGCAATATAAACTGTTGCATATTGACCAAAGATATTGTTAAAGGCTTGGTTGTTTACTAGACCCCTAAAGAGTCTTGGAATTTTATTTTCTAGTGGTATTGAAGGAGTTTGGGTTGCCCCTTCAAAGAATAATCTTGATAGGAAGAGGGCAAGTCCAGGAGCTAGGGTATTGATAGCTATACCTGATATAGTTTGATCTCCAGCAAGACTTACTGATATAAAGGCATGGATTAGTCCAAATACTGCTCCAGCAAGGCCTCCTGCCAAAAAGGCAAGCCATGGATTACCTAGCTTAAAGCCAACCACAGCACCAGTCAAGGCCCCTATGGTCATCATTCCTTCTAGTCCTATATTTACTACACCAGATTTCTCACTCATCATTCCTCCAAGTCCTGTCATAAGAACCGGAGCTGCGTTAGAGAAGGTGTTTCCTATAATTAATGCAAGTATTGTTAAGTTAATCATCTGACATCCTCCTCATTTTTTACCTTTTGTGCTTCTTCTTCTACATTTTTTAAGTTGCGGTGTTTTTTAATCTTGGCCTTCATAATCCTAAATACCAAAGGCACAGCTGTAAAGAGGATTATAGTTCCTATTATGATAGAAATAATTTCACTTGGCACTCCCATTGTTCTTTGGAGGTTGTTACCTGCGTATTTCAATGATCCAAAGAATAGACCTGAGAAGATTACTCCTATTGGGTTATTGGATGCAAGTAAGGATACGGCTAGTCCATCAAAACCAAAGTTTTGCATAGATGATAAGATTGCTAGGTTGTAGGTAAAGCCAAGGACTTGGCTAACACCAGCCAAGGCACAGATAGCACCTGATATAGCCATAGATTGGATGATTTTTTTGCCTGAATCTATTCCACCATATTCGCTGGCTTCCTTGTTTAGACCTACTGCCTTTAGCTTATAGCCGAGGGTTGTCTTATTTAGGATAAACCAAACTATAACTACTGCAACTATTGCAAGGATAGTACCCCAGTGGATTGGAGCCCTAAAGAATTTGGAGAAGAATCCCTCAAACCTCTTAGCTGCATCTGTAAATAAAGTAATCTTAGCACTATCAGCTATATCAAAAGATCCCATAGAGTTTGGTTGTTGGTACCTATAAACGATAAAGTTTTGTAGGTAAAAGGCTACCCAGTTAAGCATTATGGTTGAAATAACTTCATGGATACCAAACTTGGACTTAATAAAGCCTGCCAAGGCTCCATAGGCTGCTCCACAAACCATAGCTACTATAATAGCAACTATTGGCAAGATTACTGGTGGAAGGTCAAGGAGATATCCTACCAAAAATCCAACTATAGTTCCTATAATAAATTGGCCCTCAGCCCCCATATTAAAGAGTCCTGTTTGGAAGGCAAAGCAGACACCAAGACCTGTGATAATTATAGGCGTTGAGTTTACTATGGCCCAGCCCATGTGTCTAGGAGTTTTAAATACTCCCAAGAATAAGTTCTTGAAGCCTTCTATAGGGTCATAGCCTGCTATAATTAAAACTATGGCTCCTACCAAAAGTCCCAAGAGGACTGATATTATCGTAAATAAAACCTTGGAGCTAGCTAATGACTTTTTAGATTTTTTAATTTTAATTGATTTCTCACTCATTGCTTCCTCCCGCCATAAGTCTTCCTATTTCAAAGGCATCAGTCTTCTTAGGGTCTCTTTCTCCCACGATCTTTCCATCAAAGATTACTGCAATCCTATCTGATAGGTCCATAATCTCATCTAGTTCGAAACTAATAAGAAGTACTGCCTTGTTTGCATTTCTAAGCTCTACTAGGTATTGGTGGATAAACTCTATCGCTCCTACGTCAAGTCCCCTAGTAGGTTGGGCTGCTATAAGGACATCAGGGTTATTTGAAATCTCCCTAGCAATGATAACCTTTTGTTGGTTACCACCTGATAGGGATCCAGAAAGCTCGTTTATATTTGTAGGACGGATATCGAATTTTTCTACCAAATTCTTGGCATTATCTGCTATATTGGAGAAGTTTAGCCTACCCTTAGTAGAAAAAGGCTCCTCACTTACCTTCTCTAAGATTAGATTGTCCTTGATAGGGTATTCTAGGATAAGTCCCCTCTTTTGCCTATCTTCTGGTATAGAGTTCATTCCTGTATCTAGGACCTTCTTACTGGAAGCGTTGGTAATGTCTACTCCATTAAGGGTAACCTTACCCTTACTTACCTTTCTCATTCCAGTTATGGCATCTATAAGCTCGGTTTGACCGTTGCCATCAACTCCAGCTATACCTAGGATTTCTCCTGCATGGAGCTTTAAGTTAAGTCCCTTTAGGGCATCTATCCCCCTCTTATCCTTAACCCAGAGGTCTTCGATATTTAGGACTACTCCTCCCCTTTGGATTTCTTTTTTGTCTACATTGAAGCTAACATTCCTACCTACCATTTTTTCTGCTAGAGTGTTTTCATCTACCTCATCAACCATAACCTTATCTATAAACTTACCCCTTCTAATTATGGTACAGGTATCAGCCATGGCCTTGATCTCTGCAAGTTTGTGGGTTATGATTATAACACTTTTGCCAAGCTTGGTTAGCCTTTCTACAATCTCTATAAACTCTACTATCTCTTGTGGGGTAAGGACTGCTGTTGGCTCGTCAAATATAAGGATATCTGCCCCATGGTACAAGGCCTTGAGGATTTCGACCCTTTGTTGCATACCTACAGATATATCTTCGATCTTATCCTTGAGATTTATAGATAAATTGAAGTCTTTACTTAGTTTTTCTACCTCAGCGTAAGATTCTTTTCTATCAAGAAAAGGTCCTTGGGTTTTTTCGTAACCAAGAATAATGTTTTCTGTTACAGTAAGTGGCTCAATCAACATAAAGTGTTGGTGGACCATACCAATACCTGCCTCTATTGCAGCCCTTGGTGTCATATGGTCATAGGTCTTGCCATTTATTGTAATAGTTCCCCCATTTGGCGGAAACATTCCATAGAGGATGTTCATAAGGGTAGTTTTGCCGGCACCATTTTCTCCCAAAATAGCGTGAACTTCGCTCTTGTGAAGGTCGAAGTCGATATTTGTTAGAACTTGGTTTGTACCAAAACTCTTACTTATATTCCTCATGCTTACAACTGGGGCTTCATTAAAATAATCTTTCATAGAATATCCCCCTCTGCTAAATTTATTTCTTTATCCTATCATATCATAAAACGAAAAAAATTAATATCTTTTAAAATTTTTTTGCAAAAAAAGAAGCGGCCAATGCCGCCTCTGACTTATTTTTATTTTTCGTAGCCTAATTTTGTGAATTCTTCTTCATTTTGTGGAACTTCGATTTCGCCTGCTACGATTTTTTCTCTAAGTTCTTCTACCTTGTCTTTGATTTCTTGGCTAACTAGGTCATTTGGACCATAAGCTAAGTCTACTGCCTTACCATCAGCTAGGGTGAAGTCTCTAGTTGTACCACCATCAAATTTTCCACTAGCTAGCTCATCTACTACGATCTTAATAGCATCGCCTACACCCTTGATTGTAGATACAAGCATGTTATCTGGAGCCTCTTCTCCTTGGTCTCTATCAACACCAATTACCCACTTATCATTTTCTTTTGCAGCTTCAATTACGCCTATTCCTGTACCACCAGCAGCGTGCATTACTACGTCTGCACCTGATTGATACATTTGGTTAGCTATATTTTTCCCTGCAGCTTGGTCAGAATAGCTGTTTGCATATTGAACGTCGATTTTTATTTCTTCGCCCTTTTCCTTAGCAGCTTCTGCTATACCAGCTCTAAAACCATATTCAAACCTATCGATTACATCAGATACTTGTCCACCTACAAATCCAACATGGTTAGATTCACTCTTCATACCTGCAATGTAGCCTGCTAGGAATGAGTTTTGGTGGTCAGCAAAGGTAATACCTAGTAGGTTTTCTTGCTCTTCAATGTTTGCATTATCAATTATGGCATATTTTTGATCTGGGTTTGTATCAGCAGCTTCGCTAGTGTCATTATATAGGGCATATCCTACTGTAACGATAAGGTCTGATCCGCTATCTAAGGCACTTTCTAGGTTTGGTTGGTAGTCTGCATCTGAGTGTGATTCGATGTAATCAAATTCTACCTTTCCTTCGTCCTTGTATGCGTTTAGTCCTTCATAAGCTGATTGGTTAAATGACTTATCATTTACCCCACCCTCATCGGTAACCATAGTAACTTTTACAACTTCTTCTGATGGAGTCTCGCTTGCTGCTCCTTCACTCTCTGTGCTTGTAGCTTCTTCTGATGTTTCTACTGTTACGTTTTCAGCTGATGTGTCTTCAGCATTTTCTGTATTAGCATTGTTTCCACAAGCTGCTAGGCCAATAGATAGTGATAGTACAGAGACAATAGACATAATTTTATTGATTTTCATAAATTCCCTCCTAATTAATCTACTGCTTACAGATTTATTCTATAAGATAAAGTGATTTTTGTCTAGTTAAAATTAAGGTTTTTTTAATTTTCTGTAAAGTTTATATTAAATTCTAGGAAAATTTCTCTTAGGGATCCATCACTTAAATTCTTCGTCTTGTTTTTCTCCCTCGCTTATACCTTCTGATGAGAGGACTTGGGGGATGGTTTTTAAGATTATCTTTAGGTCGTTGATGAAGGTAACATTTTCTGCATAAATACCGTCAATTTTTGCCTTTTTGGTAGGTGGGAGGTTATCCCTACCTGATATTTGGCTAAGGCCTGTAATGCCTGGTCGAAGCCTTGCTGCCCCATATTCTTCTCTTAGCTCTATTAGGTCTTTTTCCTTGAGGATAACAGGTCTTGGTCCAACTATAGCCATATCGCCCTTAACTATATTTATTAGTTGGGGAAGTTCGTCTATAGAAGTCTTCCTGATGAAGGCTCCTACCTTCGTTATGTAGGACTCTGCATTAGCAAGCTCCCAGGTCGCTTGGTTTTTGGGAGCATCTATCCTCATAGACCTAAATTTGATGCACTTAAAGGGGGTACTATCCCTACCTGACCTATCTTGGACGAAGAACACCTTCCCCTTGGGATTTTCGATTTTTATAGCAAGGGCTGTTATTAAAAATATTGGCGATAGGACTATTAGGCCAAGGCCAGCAAGAATCCTATCCATTATATTTTTCACATACTTTTCATACATAACTTTCTCCACTTATAGGTCAAATAATCCAAGTTCTTCTTCGGATAGTTCCCTATATTCTCCTTCAGCCAGGTGGCTATCGAGGGCAAGCTCACCTATGGCTATCCTCTTTAGCTCCACTACTTCATTGTCATTATTTGAAAAGAGCCTCTTAACAAGGTGGAATTTCCCTTCGCTTACCTTGACCAAGGCCTTCTTATCCTCGATTATTTCTAGCTCAGCTGGTCTTGCTGTATAGTCATCTTCCTTGATATAGACTCCCTCAGCAAAGACCTCCTCTAGACTTGGGTCGATTTTGTCACGGGTAGTAACTTCGTAGGTCTTATAAATCTTTGAGTTAGGGCTTGTTACCCTGTGGATAAATTTCCCATCAGTTGATAAGACCAAGAGCCCAGTCGTATCCTTATCAAGTCTACCGGCAATTCCTATATCTAGATTCCTATAAAAGTCATCCAAGAGCTCTATCACCGTCTCATCCCTATCGACTGTCGCTGATAGGACTCCCTTGGGTTTGTTCATCATAAGGTAGATATTTTCAAAATAATCTACAGGAACCCCCATATAATAAACTTCGTCTACATCAGGGTCCACGTCAATGGATGTGTTCTTTACGACTTCTCCATTTACAATAATTGCTCCCTTTTTTGCATTTCTCTTTATATTTTTACGACTATCAAGGCCGCTATTTCCAATCATCTTATCTAATCTCATTTTGGACCTCTCTTGAGTATCTTGTTAACTACTTGCTCTAATTCATAGTAGGACTTATAAAAGTCATCCAAATAATCTCTCCCCTTGGCTGTTATATAATAATATTTTCTCTTGGGGCCTATCTTTGATTTCTTGTAGGCTCCTAGGATGAGGCCTTTTTTGGATAATCTAAGGAGTATAGGATATACTGTACCTTCAGTCATCGTATAAAATCCACTATTTTTTAGCTCTTCAACTATCTCGTAGCCATAAGTTTCGTTATTTTTTATAATATGAAGGATTATACCGTCTATAACTCCCTTTAACATTTGACTTTCTATCATAATATCACCTTTCTATATTGTATAGCAAAGTAGACACTAATC
Organism: Anaerococcus sp.; assembly: GCA_022780515.1. Lineage (GTDB taxonomy): Bacteria > Bacillota > Clostridia > Tissierellales > Peptoniphilaceae > Anaerococcus. Next base: position 59,039 of record JALEUV010000059.1, read on the forward strand.
AAGACCTCTTGCAATAATAGATGAAGGGACAAAACTTACACTTGCTAGTCTCCTTGGTCCTATCAAAGTCCTCCCCATCAACTATCTTCCTTGCGATAGAGTCAATCTCATCAAGGTCCATTCCCCCATCTTCTACTTCTATAAGCTCATCCTTTTCGATAAAATAAAGGAAGAGGCTCTTGGCTTCTTTTTTATTTAGCCTTAGGAGGTTCTTGTAGGTCAAGAGCTGGTTTTTGTAGGAGCCTAGGCTATCTTCATTGACAGAGCCTGTCTTAAGGTCCATTATCGATGAGTCTTCCAAGAGGAGGTCGATAGTTCCTTGGAGGATATAAAAATCTCTATCAGCCTTGTAATTTACTTCGCTCGCCCTAACACCAAAGTCCCTTCCCAAATAATTTGAAAGGCTTAGGGAGTAGTCAGGGTTTTTGACCAAGAAGTCATAGAGGTCCTCCTTCCTATAGACTTCCGAATTAATATACTCTACCAATTCATGGATATGGGACCCAAAGGCTAGGCTCTCGGTTTTAACTGTCCTAAAATTATTTTCCCTTATAAGCTTATACTTCATAGGGCAAGTCATATAGAGGTCAATATCACTGGTAAAGGCAAGGACTTTCTTTTCTTCTTCCCTATCCTTCCTAAGAAAATCAATAGTTCCTATATTTGATCCAGAATTAAGTCCCCTCATAAAGTTTCTAATACGGACATCCCTAGAATTATCTAGGATAACCAGGAGCTTTTTTGCCCTAGTGAAGGCTGTATAGTACTTCCTATAAAAATCTAGGTCTTCTTCCTTGTCAGCCTTCCTATCCTTATCCAAAAAAGAAAAGGAAGACCTAGGGTAGTCATTGAGAGATGAAACAAAGACCACGTCAAACTCAAGGCCCTTGGCCTGGTGGATGGTCATAAAGTTTACTGCATCCTTGTCATAGGAGTCCTCATCATACTCACTTAGGCCCTTATTCTTAAAATATAAATAAAGATAAGAGCTAATAAATTTCCTAAAAAAGTCCCCATCCAGATCTACTAACTCATCATAATCAACTCCAAGGCCCATAAATTTCCCTATATTAGAAAAGGCCTTCTCATCCCTTAAGTCTTGGTAGAAGGAAAGCCCCAAGGCCCTATAAATTACCTCCGATATGAGATCCCCCTCTTTGATAGACTTTATAAAATCCAATAGCTCCCTATCAGAAGAATATTTATCGTAGGCTTCCTTGAGGTAGGTCTTATATTCGTAATATTTCCTCTCTTCATAGCTAGAAGGACTATAGTCAAGCTCGATTGGGTAGATCCCTGCCAGGGAAGTTAGAATATAGACCAAAATCTCGATCTCAGCCTTATTAAAAAACCTATCCGACTTACGGTTTATGACCCCTATCCCTGCCTTTTCGAAACTTTCCTCTAGGTCCTTGGGGTAGGGATTATTAAAACTTGGAAAGAGGAAGGCGATTTGACCCAGGTTGATTTTTTCTCCTAGTATTTTAACAATCTTAACTAGATTATCTATTTCCTTGGCCCTGGCTCTTACTATGGAATTAGGATTTTTCTCTCCAAGTCCTCTCAGGTCCTTCTTGGTCTTGGTTACAGCCTTTATAAAGTCCTTGGCCCTTGCCACAATCTCATCATTGGACCTATAATTTATCTCTAGCCTGTAGGATGTAACTTTTTGGCCGGAGAATTTTTCAAACCTATCAGCAAAGTTAAGGAGATTATTTACATCAGCTCCCCTAAAAGAATAGAGTCCCTGGTCATCATCACCAAAGACCATAATATTGCCATTTGAAGTAAGCTTCATGGCTATCTGCTCTTGGATAAGGTTGGTATCCTGGTACTCATCAATTATAACCAAGTCAATCTTATCCCTTATGAGCCTTCCCCTTTCTTCGTCCTCCAAGATATCGAGGAAGGTTTTTAAAATCAGCTGGAAGTTCATAAGGCCCTTGTCCTTGAGGATTCTTTCGTAGGTCCTATAGACCTCATAGGCAAAGACTTCCCTAGGGTCATCTGAGTCTTTGAGACTAAGGGGATCTATTAGAGAATTAATTATCCCTGCAAAGATATCGAGGATGGTCTTTGCTTCGTTATATTTGATAAAGGTCTTATAGCCGTCAATAGCCCTAAATTTTTCTATATTTTCATTAACTAAAAACTCTTCTACCTCAGTAGTTATGATTTTTCCAGTAAAGAAATCCTCGTCTAATTTTTTGTACTTACTAATAAAGTCAAGGGCAAGAGAGTGGAAGTTGCCGACCATCATATTGGCTAGGTCCTTATCAAGGCCCTCTTCCTTTAGTCTTTCTAGGATTCTTCTAGTTACTTCCCTGGCAGCCTTCTTGGTAAAGGTCGTAATCAGCACCCTGTTTGCCCTGACATCGCCCCTTTTTATTGCCTGAACTACATACTCAACCAGGGTGTGGGTCTTTCCTGTTCCAGGCCCTGCTATTACTAGGGCAGGGAGGATTGCACCATTAATTATCTTCTCTTGGTCTATATTTTTCATAAAATTTTCTCAAAGCATATCCTATCCTTTGCCTTGCCCTCCTCCATGATTTCTATAGGTCCTATGTAGGTAAAGTCGAACTTATTAAGTAGGCCCCTCATACGGAAATTATCCTCGTGGGTGTCTATCCTTAGGCTATCCTTGCCTTCTTTTTTGGCGAAGGCTATTATTTTTTCCATAAAAATCGAACCCAGCCCCTTAATATTTTCCCTGTGGGCCATGAAGGTGTGGACTACAAAATAGTCCCTTCCCCTAAACTTATCCTCCCACCTATCGTAGGTGGCTTCGCTCTCGCTTAAGGCTCCATAGCCCAAGATGACTCCCCCATCCTCTAAGACTATGCCCTCCTTAGTCCCAAGTTGCCTTGTTATTAAGTCCCTATTAGGTGATGACTTTTGCCATTGGTCGACCCCGTCTTCTCTTAGGGAAGCCCTAGCAAAGTCGATTAATTTTAAAACTTCATTCATGTCTTCTTTTTTAAAAGATCTTAGCTCCATATCTACCTTCCTTTTGCCTTTTTATTACTATACCATATGAAGTGTCTGTCTTTGTAATTACTTGGCTATCCTGTATAATATTGATAAGAAAATATCTTAAGGGGGAAGCATGTATAATTATTTAATAATAGGAAATGGTATAGCTGGTCTAAGCGCAGCAGGCGAGATTAGAAAAGCTGATCCAGAAGGATCTATCCTAATAGTATCAGACGAAGATAAGCTAACCTACTGGAGGACTAGACTATCAGAGCTTATTTCTAAAGACTTTACCAGTGAAGACATCCTAGTTAAAAAGGAAAATTGGTACACAGAAAATAAAATTGACCAAAAACTAGGAGTCAAAGTAGACAAAATCGACCCAGGCAAGAAGGTCGCTATTCTTTCCGATGGAAGTGAGGAAGAATTCGGGAAAGTTCTTCTTGCCACAGGAGCTAGGGCCTTTCTCCCACCAATTACAAACATCGATGCAGAAGGCGTCTTTGCCATTAGAACATCAGATGACCTAGTAGCCTTCAAGGACTACGTAGAAGATAAGGAAAAACTTGTAGTAATCGGTGGAGGCATCTTAGGACTAGAAGCAGCCTACAGTGCCAAAAATGCAGGCCTTGATGTAACAGTTATCGAATCCTTCGACTACCTATTAGCTAGGCAACTAGACAAGGAAACATCAGCCATCCTAGAAGAAAAACTAAACGGCGAAGGTCTAAATACCATAACTGGCAAAAATACTTCCGAAATCATCACAGAAGATGGCAAGGTCAAGGGAATTAAGCTTGACGATGGCGAAGAAATCGAAGCCGATGCCATCCTAGTCCAAACAGGAGTAAGGTCAAATATAAATGCAGCCAAGGAATCAAACCTTGCGACCGATAGAGGTATTATCGTTAAGGATAACCTCCAAAGCGAAGAATATCCATTTATCTACAGTGCAGGAGACTGCACCCAAATCGGTAACTTCACAATTGGTCTATGGACAGCAAGCCAAGAGATGGGTAAGATTGCCGGAGCCAATATGACTGGATCCGAAGAGACCTACCAAAAACCAAAACCATTCTCTACCCTCCTATTAGGACCTATCAAACTATTTTCAGCAGGAGCTAATAGTGGAGA
>JALEUV010000072.1 GCA_022780515.1 Anaerococcus sp.
GTATCAAGAATAGAAAGAACTCGTTTTTCGCTACGCTCAAAACGCAAAAAAAGCACTCATTCGAGTGCTTTTTCTTATCGCTCCAAATCATGCGATTTTTTCCTCTTTGCTTTTCTTTGCTCACGAAGTTCTCGATCACGCTGCAAAACATCTTGAAGCGAAAAAGTATTCTTCTTTTCTTCTGATCGCTCATGCTGACGCACGAAAAGCCCCCTAGGCGCTTTTTCTTTCACTTTACCTACAAATACCCCAAACAACTCCTTAAAGCTCTCTAAATCGCTTGTACGGGCTTTTAAGAAATCTTTCGTCAATACATATAAACTTTCGATCTCATTCGTTAGATGCTCCACTGTACTCTTTAAACGACTATTTTCTTCGGATAAAGATTTATTTGTAGATCGCAACTCTTTCACTTCTTTTTTCAGCGATTGATTCTCTTTTGCGAAATCAGTATTTAACAACTGATCCACTCTCGTTTGCAAAACTGCGCCTGCTTTTACTTTTTTCTTCAAATCTTGAAACACTTCGTCTTTTAAAATTACATTCCCCGTTGATTTCATAACCGTTTTCTTTTGCTCGATCCCCAAAAGATTTCGTTTCCCTGTTGGAACTTCAACGCTTTTCTTTTCTCTTTTCACTGGAATCTTAAATTCGCCTGAAACTTCTTCAGATAGAATCGCCAACTCACTTTTTTTATTTTTCAATTCGCTCTCTAAAAGATCAATCTCTTTTTCTAACGTTTGTTTTTTAAATTTACTCATTTCAATATGCTCTCGATCCGAACCTTTTTCTCCACGTTGTAAATCAAAACCAAGCTTCTGCATATGCTCTGGAAACTTGTCTTGCAGCCACAACAATTCTTGACGATTGAACACATTTTTTCCTTGCAATTTTCCATCGCGCATAGGAACAACTCCTAAATGCATGTGAGGGGTTTTCTCGTCCATGTGAACAGTCGCATACGCAATATTTTGTTTCCCATATCGATCAGCAAATAATTTATAACTTTCCTCAAAAAATCGTTTCTGTTCGTCAGGATCTAATCGCTCAAAAAAATACCGATCAGACGTGACAAGTAATTCATTTACAAGCACAGCATCTTTTCTTGTTTTTCTCGTTCCAACTTTTTGTGATTCAATAATTTCTTTTACTCGCTCGTTATAGTCGATCGGTTCATCATTCACCAAATCATAATTTTCATGTGACCGTTCTTTATCAATATCGGGATTCGTTTTACTTTCCCGTTCTCTCTGATTGTGAAATTGAATTCCTTTCAGATCATAGGACTTCATTTTCTGCATACGAACTACTGCAAAACTCATTTATTTTCGACCTCGCTTTCGAGAAAATTTGTCATGACAAATCGGCGCAACTTCCATGTAAAGTATAGCACATTTATACTTTATGAATAAAGTGTGTGGTCTGCCGACGGCTAAAACCCAAAACCAAAAGCATAAAAAAAGAAACTTTATCTCTAAAGTTCCCGTTCACTTTTTAAAAATCTAAGAGATTTCAGGCTAGGCTCTGAAAATATATAAATTAAGATATAACAATTTCTTGATAATTACTATCTGTAATAATTAAACTTCCATTAACATAATTCACTTCATTAAAATTAGTTGAATAACGACCAAATAAATTTAATGATTTATATTTAATACCTTTATCTTCCCACATTATATCAATATTATATGAATTTATATCATAAATACTAATAGCAACTGGAACTTCTAATTCAATTACATCTTCAACTAGAACATTTAAATTATAAGTAGAACCATATTCTAAATTTTTTTCATTCATAAAACTTTTAACTGAATTTAATGATTGAATTGAACTTGACATAAAAGCCTCCTTTTTACTTATTTTATTATTTATCTTCTTGTTGCACTTCAACTAAAATATAATTTTTAACTCCAATATTCCATTGATACCTTAAAATTATATTAGTTAAATCTTCTCTTAGATCTTCATTGTCAGTATTGGTTAAGTCTCCATCTTCTGTATCATCTAAATTTAATTCCTTATGAACTTCTTTAAATATAAAACCGAAGGCAGTTAATCTTTTTCTATGTAAAGCTTCATCTAAAGTTTTAACTACTTCATCAGTTAAATTTTCTTTAATATTTCCTTTTTCATCTCTGATTAAAAAATCTTCTGGTTTAACTGTATATTTTGCAGTTTCTGCTACAACTTTACCAAAATCTTTTTCTTTATTTTCTTTTATTCTTCTAACATCAACTATTGGAGTATAATCAACTTTTAAACAAGACTTCCAAAGTTCAGTCCAATCATTTTGAGATAAATATATCCTAGACTGAGTAAAATAACTATTATCAACTGCTAAAATCATATGAAAATGTGGGTGATATGTATCATTTTCTTTATTATAAGTTATTTCAAGACTCCTAAAATATCCATTAACTGCTTGTTTAAATGCTTTTCTCCTAGTCATTGTATTGAAAGCTTTTGTCATTAAATCTAATGTATCTCTTAAATCTTCTCCATAACAATTTTTTACTGTTAAAGTTAAGAAAATATATTTATAATTATAATTTTCTTCTACATGATCCATTACCCTAGATACTTGTCCAAATATTTTTAATGACCTTCTCCAAGAACACATTGGACATAACCTCACTTTACAAAAATTTGCATTAGATAACTTTAAACTATTATCAACTGCTAGTCTAAATTCTAAAAAAGTAGAACAATCTAAAACTCTATAATATTTATTAGACCCTATTCTCTTATAAGAATCTGCTAAATCTAAGGTACTTTTTTTCCTTTCTTTCCAGTTATTATCCTTACCACTAGCATTTACGTCTTTTAAAATTTTATCTTTTATGTTATAATCATTATACAAATTAATCAGTCCTTTCTAAAATGGATTACAAATTAATCAGTCTTTACTGATTACCTAGAAGGGACATAAAAAAGAGTATAAATATCCCTTGTGGTTTTAATTTTTTCTAAGCAATTAAATTATAACACAGGGATATTTTTATGCTTAAAACATTGTACCAGTTAGGTTTTGAATGACCTTTTCTTTTTACACAATTATACGGACTTTATCAGAAAATGCCTTGGATATCAAACTCCATTTGATTTATTTATGCACGAACTTAGTTTGATTTAGGTGTCGCAATATTATTTGCCATTCATCATAATAATAAAATTAAGCTAATACTTAATATAATTAAACAAACAATAAATAACAATATAAGTAGAAAAATAGGCACAAAAAAAGACTGATTACTCAGTCTAATTTGTTTAGCGGCGTCCTACTCTCCCGGGAGGTCTCCCTCCGAGTACCATCGGCGCTCATAGGCTTAACTTCTGTGTTCGGTATGGAAACATGTGTATCCCTATTGCTATCGCCACTATATAGCCCTATCCAATTTACTTAATAAATTCTGGATGGTCTTACTTCACCTTAGTGAAGTTCCTTTTACTGAACCCTTTCTAAATAGACAAATATATTTCCAGTCAAGCTTTCGAGTTTTAGTATCCCTTAGCTTAATACATTACTGCACTTACACCTTGGACCTATCTAGGGAATTTTCTTTTCCCACTCTTAGAAATCTTATCTTGAGGTATGCTTCGTACTTAGATGCTTTCAGTACTTATCATTTCCACACTTAGCTACTGAGCTATGCATCTGGCGATACAACTCATACACCAGCGGTGTGTCCATCCCGGTCCTCTCGTACTAAGGACAGTTCCTCTCAAATTTCTTACGCCCACGCTGGATAGGGACCGAACTGTCTCACGACGTTCTGAACCCAGCTCGCGTGCCTCTTTAATGGGCGAACAGCCCAACCCTTGGGACCTACTCCAGCCCCAGGATGAGACGAGCCGACATCGAGGTGCCAAACCTC
>JALEUV010000075.1 GCA_022780515.1 Anaerococcus sp.
GATCTAATAAAAAAAGGGGAGATTTATTAATGAAAGAGTATATATTAAAAAATAAGATTAATTTAATTTTATCAGTATTATTTGGAATTTTTGAAGTGTATTTTATATATTTGTTCACAATAAATAGTTCTAGGCTAGTGAATATATTTGTTGGGAAAGAGGCCACCAGTCCTAATGATATTGTAATAAGAGCTTTGGTTTATGTTGTTACAGCTTGTTTTTGTTTTTATGTATCTGAAAAAAACTCTAATGCTTTTACAAAAAATATATGTACAGATTTAAGGCATGACTATATTGATGGACTTTTTTTATCTAAGACTTCATCATTTTATAAGAAAAATAAGGGTGATTTTTTAGCGGATGTTGACCAAAATGTAGATCAGTTAAGGCTAGATTATTTGTCAACTCTTCCTAATGCACTTACCGGGATAGGAAGAAGCATTGTTTATATAGTTGGATTATATATGATACATCCATACATATTATTATCTACTTTGCTTTTTGTTGTTTTACCAGGATTAGTAAGTTCTAAGTTTTCTAAATACATATCAAAACTTCAAGTATCAAGATCAAAAAAATATTCTACATACATAGATATACTAAATGAACTATTGGATGGATACCTTCTTATAAAGCAATCAAATAATAGGGAATATTTTTTACATAACTTTGACAAGAATAATGAGAACTTGCTAGAAGCAAGAAACAAACTCAATATTACAAATTCAATGTTGTATGAGATATTGTTTGTTCTAAACCTCATATCTTATTTATTAATAATATACATTGGTAGCATTTTGGTTAAGAATAATTTGATAGAACTTTCAGATTTACTAGCATCATTAACTTTAGTATCAATTTCAACCAATGCTATGGCAGAGGCCTTTAGGGATCTGACTAAAATTTTATCTACTAGGGAGATTAAGGATATGGTAGTGGGAAATATACCGAGTAAAACTAAAAACCTAAAAATAGAAAAAATTCCTATGCTTGATATAGAAATTAGAGATTTATCGTTCTCTTATGGGGATAATAATATATTTAAGAATCTAGATTTAAATATTGAAGAAAATAAATCATATGCTATAATAGGAAAATCTGGGTCAGGAAAGTCAACATTAGGTAAAATTTTAATCAAAATAAATGATGATTATTTGGGAGAAATTAGTTTTAAAAATGGAGACTTTAAATCTTTTAGAGAAAATGAGATATATTCATTGATTTATTACATACCACAAAATTCAATAGTATTTAGGGACAGTTTGGTTAAAAATATTGCTATGGGAGATAGGGATATTGATTTAGAAAAAATTGAAGAGATTATAAAAAAAGTTGACCTTGACTATGTATATCAAAGAAAAAAAGACACCATACTAGGAAATGATAGCCTATCAGGTGGGGAAAAGAAGAAATTAGAGTTGGCCAGAGCTCTTTATAGGAAAGCTCAAGTGATAATATTTGATGAACCTACAAGTGGCCTTGACCCTATAAGCGCTAGTACTATAGAAAAACTTATCAGACAGCTAGATGAGATAACTAGAATAGTAATTACCCATAATCATGATGAAGATTATCTTAAGACTTTTGATAAGATAGTAAATATTGAAAATTATAAATAAACATATAACCTGATAGAAAAAGTCAATTATAATCTGAAATTAATTTCAGATTATTTTTTGTCCACTCAAGTGATCTGAACGAACGGATGTGAGTAAAACAAGAACCACCTACTATGCAGGTGGGGAAATTTAGCTTTAGCTTCAAGCTAAAAAAATTCTCGCTAGATATATAATTGTGATAACCACATGCACAATTAAAACAAAAAGAATTTAATGGACAAGAAAATTTTATCACACACCAAATGGTGATGTAAATGTCATGTAGTATTTGCACCCAAATACAGCGTAACAGAAATAATGGGATACTTAAAAGGAAAAAGTTTATCAATAATATTTGATAGACATGCAAATTTAAAATATAAATACGGGAATAGACACTTTTGGTGTAGAGGATATTATGTGGATACAGTGGGAAGAAATGAAGAGAAAATAAAATAGTATATACAAAATCAATTAAAAGAAGATTATTACACTGATCAAATAAGTATAAAGGAATATTATGCCCCCTTTAAGGATAAGGAAGTCAAACAAAAATAAAGGAAACTCTAAAGCAGTAGTTGGGATAGTGGTGCACGTGATGGAATACTCGACAGCCCCAATAGGGGCGTGCCGGTATTAGCTCATTTAGGCGCTGTGCAAACTTTAAGCTTTGCTGGTAGTTTTGATTTGCTAAATTAATGTTTAACAACATAGTTTGGAAAAGAGACATCTCAGAATAGAAGAGAGTCCAATAGTTTTGAGGGTATAGATTGAATTATTAACATTATTTTGTCATATAAAGAATGAACAAAATAATACCAGTCAATACTATAGTTATACCTACAGATAGGATAACAGTTTCCAAACCATTTTCATATGTTATTGGTTTAAAGCTATTATTACTCTTTTTATAAAAGATTATAGTCTCAATAGCAGATATTTCTAATATTATAGTAAGAATATACCAAATATTTAAAGAAGCCTGTAGTAATTTTATTGATATGGCAAAACAAACAAATAATATTAAATCTGAGATATAAAGTTGTGTTATTGATATATTTTTTGGTCTTTTCATATTAATTTCCTGTTCGCTTATAAAATTTTATTTGATTTTTATATTCTCTTGGACAAAGTTGACAAACTGTTAGGTTAACGTTAACACATAATTTTAATTAATCAAAAGTACTTTCTTATTAATAATATTACCCAAAAAAAATTTAAATAAACATCTAATTCATAAAAATGATAGAGCCCGTATAATTGTGTAAAAAGAAAAGGTCATTTGACCCCTTAACTAGTACAATGTTTTAAGCATAAAAATAAACTAGGAGGAATCAAATGACCCAATTACATTTTTCATTAAACACTGAAGAATTTTGAACTGATATCAAAACACTATTTAAAATCCAAGATATCAACTTGGCAAGAAAAATGAAAGATGAAATCTTCTTAAAATACGAAAACGAAAAGAAATTTCAAAACTCTTTAAACACCCTAGATGAAAGATTTGAAGATGCCTTTACATATTTAGCTAATGATATAAATCATAGTAGACTTAAATCTACAAATTGCTTAGAAAGATTAAATCAAGAAGTTAGAAGAGGTGAAAAAGTGATTAGGATATTTCCTAACGAGGATTCAGCTATACCATTAATATCTAGCTCGTCGGCTTTTGGAGACCAATCCTCATTGACATCAATGAGGATCTCCTAACATCTTATAAATTATATATTAGAATGAAATAGTAAATATTGTACTAGTAAATGTTACTCAATATTATGGACTCGACTATCTAGGGATATATTATAAAGAATATATAAAGCAACAAAAGTTAGATAAAGACCTAACTTTTGAAGTTTTTTACAAGTTTATTTACTTTTATATTGATATTACTATTATCTTTTATAAGATTAGATATAAGGCTTGTTATAGAAAGGGCAAGGGCCGTTGGTACTAGCCATGAGAAGCCGTATTGAGCAAATGGCATTTTTTCTAATATGCTTGTTAGAAGGTTTAGGTTTAGACCTGCCTTTGCTAAGTTCTCAACAATAGGAATTATTATAGCAAAAGATGCTGATACTACATAGGACATGTGGGTATAGTTCATTCTATTGTGGCTTACTCCCATAAATATTAGTAGCATAACTACTGGATATATCATATTTAGTATAGGTACTGATATAGAAAGGAGTTTGTTTAGGCCAAAGTTTGCTATCAAAAATGAGAACAAGGTCCATATTCTTACCCAGTTTTTGTAGGAGATTTTGTGTTTGAAGTAGCCCTCAAAGTACTCACAACCACTTGTTATAAGGCCTACACAAGTTGTAAGGCAGGCAAGGGTAAAGATTGCAGCAAGTAGTAGCTCTGTAAAAGGACCAAAGACAAATCTTGCTGTTTGGGTTAGGATAACTGCTCCGTTTTCTGCATTAGGAAAGATGTTTGAGCTTATTTTTCCTACATAAGATAGCATATAGTATATGGTAAATAATATGGATCCAGCTACAATTCCTGATTTTATTGTGTAGTTGGTTATACCCTTATCATCCTTGATATTAAATTTCTTGAGGGATAGGTTTATTACTAGTCCAAAGTTGAGGGCTGCTATGGCGTCCATGGTGTTGTAGCCTTCAACGATTCCCTTGGCTATAGGGCTTTTCTTATAGTCTAAAATTGGCCCTCCTATGTCAGGTTCTACAAACAAAACTCCAACAAATAATAGTATTATTAGTCCTATAAGGAGGGGGGTCAAGTATTTACCTGTTCTTTTTAGCAGTTGGTTAGGTTTGATACACAACATATAGGCTATTAAAAAGAAGGTAAAGGTATAAATGATCCTCGCCATAAGGATTGGGAAATCACTAGGGATATAGGGAGCTACTGCCATTTCAAAGGGTACAGATCCTGCCCTTGGTAGTGTGATCCCAGGTCCTACTGCAAGGTAGATTAGTGGGGTAAATACTAGGGAAAATAGGGGAGATACCCTACTTGCTAGGTTTTGTAAGCCATCGGCCTTACTTACTGCAATAACTCCCATTACTGGAAAGATTACTGCAGTAATGGAGAAGGCCAAGAGACTTATTAAGGTCTTATCTCCTGCTTGGTTTCCCAAAAGTGGGGGAAATATTAGATTTCCAGCTCCAAAGAATAGTCCAAATAACATAATACTTAGTGTAATAAATTCACTTCTCGATAATTTTTTCATTTCTTCCTCCAAAAATTATATTTACGTTTGATAGGAGAATAAAATAGATATTAAAAAAGCCCCTTATTCAAATTAATGAATAAAGGGCGAAATATCTTCCGTGTTACCACCTTAATTCCCGAAAAATCGAGCTCTCACAACATCAAACAATGTCTGGTTTTCTTAACGCAGACCTATGCGACAACCCTTACTTAGTTTCACGGTTGCAGTAAAAAAGACTACCTTCCATATATCATTTCCATAAACTTACACCCACCGTTTACTCTCTGAGCGAAACTTTATATGTACTCCTTCTTTTTATAACTTTTATTTAATGATATTTTACTAGGTTAAAGAGCATCTGTCAAGTCTTTTTATAATTATTTTTGAAAATTTATTTATCATTGTAACTATCATAGTTCGTCAAGCCATACTAATAGCTAGGTAAATATAAAAAATTTATTTTATTGAAAAAATCCTCCAAGATTATTCATCAAGGAGGAGTCCATAATATTTTTATCCCTTATGCCTATTTTCTTTTAGGTAAATCAAAAATCCACACAAGACTGTCAGAGAGTTAGATAGGAGCATGGCTATCCAGATTCCTGTTGATCCTAAGTTAGTTAGATTTTTGAGGATTAATATAGTTGGTATTCTAAATATCCATAGCCTACCTAGGGAGAGGTACATGGTGTATTTGGTCTTACCTACACCTTGGAAATAACCAGTTATGGCCGAGAAATAACCCATAAAAAATGTTATTACTGCTGAGTAGTACATATATTCACTTGCCTGGCTCCATAGGTCTATATCAGTCTTATCCTTAATGAAGATTGATAATAATGGGTCTTTAAAGACAAGGAGGATTATAGCGGCAATGAGGGAGAAGATTGTTATTATAATATTTGCCCTCTTGAATATATCCCTGGCCCTTTTTTCCTTCCTTGCTCCTATATTTTGTCCAATGATGGATGTAAGAGCCATACCTACACCCATGGATGCTTGGTTAGTGATATCTGATAGTCTATTACCCATAGAGAAGGCAGCAAGGGTTGTAGTACCGTAGGACTGGATAAAGCCATTAAGGAAGATAAATCCGATGGCCTCTCCAGAAGATCCTAGGGAAGCAGGTATGCCTAAGCTAAATAAATTCCTAATAATCTTAGGATTAAATTTGAAGTTCTTAAATTCTATATCTATTTCTGATTCCTTGTTTAAGACCCTTATAGCAATTATTACCAGCAGAACCTTTGATATGACAGTAGCATAGGCGGCTCCTGCAAGACCCATATTAAGTCCAGGTAGGCCTAGGACATTATCAAAGATAAAAAATGGATCCAAGATTACATTAACCAAGGAAGATATAATTGATATAACTGTTATAGGTCTAGTAAGTCCTTGGGCATTTAGGATGGCTTGGTAACCAAAGAATATCAAGTCAAATATTAATCCAATGGAGTTAATTTCCAAAAATATTTGAGACTTATAGGCAAAGGAACCTTCTGCGCCCATCCGCCTCACTATGTATGGAGATATAGCATAACCCACAAAGGAAAATATAATTCCCAAGATAGCAGTTAATACTAGAGTATGTCTGGCGTAGACCTTGGCTTCTTCGTTCCTTTTGCCTCCTAGTAACTGGCTCATAATAGATGTAGCAGCTACATTGATACCAAGTCCTATGGCTATAAATAAGAAGTTGATAGGCCAGGTAAAGGAGGTTGCAGCGTAGTCTTCAGATGAAAGCTGAGCAACATAGATCCCATCAGTTATACCGTAGAGGGTCTTGATGAGGTTACTAATCATCAGAGGAATAGATATCCTAAATATTACCTTGTTGATGTTTCCGTTTGTTATAAATTGAATGTTACTTTTCTTTTCTGTCATAATTAATCCTTATATAATATTTCTCAAGTAATTATTATATCTTTTATCTATGGTTATCTGCAAATTTTAAGGAGAATTATTAGATAGTAATTAATAGAAGCCTTATAAAAAATTCATTCGTAAAAGTTTATAATTATATGATAAAATAAAGGTAAATGGAGGGATTTATGAAATTTGATGAAGTTTTTAAAGGCTACGATAAATTTAATAAGGACTGGGCCTTGGCCAGTGCAGGAAGTATAGAAGATTTTAATGGATGTACTATAGGCTGGGGCTCTCTTGGATCTATATGGGATAGTGGTGGGATAAGAAGAATTATCACTATTTATATCCACCCAGCCCGTCTAACTTGCAAGTATCTCTTAGAAAATGACTACTTTACTATATCATTTTTTGATAAGGCAGATAAGGAGAAGCTTGCCTATATGGGATCACATTCTGGTCGTGATGATAAATATAAGGCAGAAACAGCTGGACTTAGCCCAATAGAAGTAGGAGAAAGTGTGGGCTATGAGCAAGCAAGTCTTACCTTACTTGTAAAAAAGCACTACCAAGGCCAATTTACTAAGGAAGGTCTAAGTGATGAGATCAAGGACTATTATAGCAAAAGTCCCAAGGTTTATCCAGACTTTGAGGGTGGTTGGCAAGCTCATTATGTCTTTGTAGGAGAGATTATAGAAATAAAGGAAAATTAGGAGGATAGATGAAAAATATTGGAATTTTGGTTGTGGAAGTTGATTCCGTTACTAGAAGATATGAGTATAAGCTAGACCATCAAGTAGTAGGTGGTTTTGATACTTATCAGATAGAATCAGGAGATTATAAGCTAATTTTTGCCCATACAGATTATGGTCTTATAAGGGCAGCTGCATGCTCACAAATGCTTATAGATAGATTTGATATTGACCTACTTATAAACTATGGAGTGGTTGGCTCACTAAGAGCTGACCTAAATGTCGAAGATATATGCTTTGTAGATAAGGTAGTTCATTATGGAATGGATACATCCCCTGTCGATAAGGTCGAAGTAGGTAGGTATATGTCCTATCCAGATGTCTATCTAAGAACAAGCGAGGATATCTTAAATAAGGTAAGAAATATCTATAAGGATATACCCGTTTTTACTGATGGATGTGCAGATAAATTTCTGGACAAGAAAGAAGATAAGGAAGCCATAGCAAGGGCCTATGATGCTGATATTTGTGATATGGAAAGTGCAGCTGTAGTTATAGTAAGCGATCTAAACAAAATACCAAATCTAATTATAAAGATAGTATCAGACTCCCTTAGTGGGGGAGCAGATGAATATGCTAAGAGTTTCCAAGCTGCTTCTGATAAGTGTCTAGAAATAGTAGAAGAAATTATCAAGGAGCAAATAATTTAACCTAGATATAGAGATGAGCTAAGGGATTTTATTTATAGGATTAGATGATTAACTTATCCCTCATAGATTAAGAAATCTAACAAATTAATTGTCTTTTTTGTGAAATACAGAAGGCATATACTAAATTTTACCAAAACTTTACCATTAATTTCTAAAATATGATAAAATAAGTATGTAAAATAATTATTAAAGGAGTGATTAATATGGCAAAAAATTTTAGAGGAAAATCTTTCTTAAAACTATTAGATTTCTCATCAGACGATATTAGATATTTATTAGACTTATCTAAAAACTTCAAGGATTTAAAGAGGGCAGGAGTTCCACATAAGTACCTAGAAGGAAAAAATATCGCAATAATTTTTGAGAAGACATCAACAAGAACAAGATGTTCATTCGAAGTTGCTGCCCACGATCTAGGAATGGGAGTTACATATCTAGATCCAACAGGTTCTCAAATGGGCCACAAGGAATCAGTAGCAGATACTGCAAGAGTACTAGGCAGGATGTTTGATGGTATCGAATTTAGAGGATTCAAACAAGAACACGTTGAGACTCTAGCAAAATACTCAGGAGTTCCAGTATGGAATGGACTTACAGATGAATGGCACCCAACCCAAATGCTTGCAGATGTCCTAACAATTGAAGAACACTTTGGTCATTCTAAAGGATTAAAATTTGTTTACTTTGGAGATGCTAGAAATAATATGGCTAATTCTCTAATGGTAGTTTGTGCTAAACTTGGTATCAACTTTGTAGCTTGTGCTCCAAAAGAACTCTTCCCAGAAGAATCACTAGTAGAAGAATGCAAAAAGATTGCAGCAGAAAACTTCTCAACTGTGACCCTAACTGAAGATGTCAAAGAAGCAGCAACAGGTGCTAATGTAATCTATACAGATGTTTGGGTATCAATGGGTGAACCAGAAGAAGAATGGGAAAGAAGAATTAAAATCCTTAAACCATACCAAGTAAACAAAGAAGTTATGGAAATGGCTGATAAGGAAGCTATCTTCCTCCACTGCTTGCCAGCCTTCCACGATAAAGAAACAACTGTTGGTAAGGAAATATTTGAAAAATATGGCCTAGATTCTATAGAAGTCACAGATGAAGTATTTGAATCTAATCAATCTTTTGTATTTGATGAAGCAGAAAATAGAATGCATACTATAAAAGCTATTATGTATGCAACCTTATGTTAAGGCTTATAGGATAAGAAAAACTTCTATAAATTATATAGGAGTAGGATGGGGAGGGTTGATCATTAGGATTTAACTATGGTCCTCATCTTCACCATCCCATATATAAAAAAGGAAATATTATGAAATTTATAATAGAGGGGATATCACAATTAACTGAATGGTTCTGGGGTTGGCCTATCCTTATAGTGCTACTAGGAGGAGGTCTACTAATATCCATCAGGATAGGATTTGTTCAGCTAAGATATCTACCCTTCATACTCAAGCAAACTTTTGGTAAAATGTTCTCATCTGATGTTGGAGGAGAAGGATCAGTATCTCCCTTCCAAGCAGCATCAGCAGCCCTCGCATCATCTATTGGTGCAGCTAATATTGTAGTAGCTCCGGCTATTATTTTTACTGCAGGTCCAGGAGCTATATTTTGGATGTGGATGGCTGCCATAATAGGAGCAGGCACCAAATTTGCTGAGATAGTTCTTGGCATAAAATACCGTGAGACCAATGAAGAAGGAGAGTATGTAGGTGGACCAGCCTACACCTTTAAAAAGGGAATAGGTGGTACTTTAGGTAGGGTAATGGGATTTTTGGTAGCGTTTTTCTTTATGATAGAAATCTTGCCATCAATTACCCTACAAACCATATCAGCAGCAGGCCCTATTGAACAATTGGGTATTAGCCGTATATTTTCTGCCTTTCTAATAGCAGTCCTTGTAATTTTGGTAGTCTACGGTGGTATCAAAAGAATAGCTCAAATCACAGAAAAAATGGTCCCACTTATGGCGGCTATTTATATTATCGCAGGATTGATAGTGATTTTTATGAATATTGACCAAGTTCCAAATGCCTTTAGGATGATTTTTGTAGGGGCCTTCAATCCAAGAGCAATTGGTGGAGGTTTTGCAGGTGCAGGTATTGCAGCCTTAATCAAGGCGGGAGCAGCTAGAGGTTGCTATTCAAACGAAGCTGGTATGGGATCAGCTCCCTACGCCCATGCCACAGCAGTAACAGATCACCCATGCCGTCAAGGTATGTGGGGAATATTTGAAGTAATCTCAGATACTATAATAGTATGTACAATTTCCTCACTAGTAGTACTAGTAACAGGACTTTATGAGAATCCTGACATGAAGGATATAGGGGTTGAGAGGGCCTTCAATTCTACTTTTGGAAACTTTGGTACTTTTCTTATATCCCTTTGCTTGTTCCTCTTTGTATTATCAACTATAATAGTAATAGTATTTTATGCTGAAAAACTAGGCGAGTACTTATTTGGAACCAGGGCAGGCAAGATTGTAAGGTTTATAGCTTGTTTCATGATTGTACTGGGAGGATTCATTTCTTTTGATAATGCAGGAGTTTTCCTTGATGCGACCTTAGGTCTTGTGGTATTTGTCAATATGATAGGAATGATTTTACTTAGCGGTGAAATCAGAGAATTAGTAGATGATTTTTTCAAAAATCCGAAATTTTATCACAAGGATAAAAAGTGATTCGTGATAGTTATCTACGGAAATATCCAGTGTAGGGCTGGATATTTTTAGTTAAAAAAGATTTTAATGGTTTAATAAGATACAATAGGTAGACAAAGTGTCTAAAAAGTGGTGGTAGTATGGATTTTAAGAAATATAGTCAGTCATCTGTAAATATAATAAAGGAAGCTAACAGGCTTGCTATCAAAAATAACAATGTAGAAGTAAGTGACCTTCATTTATTTTATGCAATAATGACCTTGGAAGAAAATTTAATAAGGACCTGCTTTAAAGACTTGGATATCTCTTACCATAAGCTCTTAGAAGCCATAGGCGCTGCTATTAGTAAATTAAGATCTGCCAAGGGGGTCAATTCTCTTTACTTATCGAGGTCATATCAAAGAGCCTTAATAATATCTGAAGAGATAGCTAGGAATAATTACGAAGAAAAAATCGGAGTCGAACACTTGCTCTTAAGCCTACTTAGAGAAGAAGATATGCCTAGTGCAAGGCTTGCCGGTACTTATAAGCTAACTTATACCAATCTTCAGAACCTAATAGCCAAAAACTTAAACCAATACTTGATCCAGGGCATAGACAAGGAAATAATTATAAAACTTTCCAAGTATGGGGAAGTCTTGAGTCAAAAGTCCCTAGAAGGTAAACTTGACCCGGTCATAGGAAGAGAAGAAGAAACAGCTAGTGCCATCAGAGTCTTATCAAGGCGTATCAAAAATAATCCAGTCCTAGTAGGAGAAGCCGGCGTTGGCAAGACTGCCATAGTAGAAGGCATAGCTCAAAGGATTACTCGTGGTGATGTACCTGATAATTTGAAGGATAAAATTATCTTCTCTTTGAATATGACTTCCCTTGTGGCAGGGGCTAAGTATAGGGGAGATTTTGAAGAAAGACTCAGGAAAATCTTAGACCTTATAGTAGATTCTAAGGGTAAAATTATTCTCTTCATTGATGAAATCCATAATATCATTGGGACAGGCGCTACTAATGGTAGTATGGATACAGCCAATATGCTAAAGCCCATGCTTGCAAGGGGAGAAATCCTAACAATAGGAGCTACAACCCTTGAGGAGTATAGGAAGTATATAGAAGTTGACAAGGCCTTAGATAGGAGGTTTCAAAAAATCCTTATAGATGAACCTTCGATAGATAGCTCTATTGCTATTATGAGGGGGATAAGGTCAAAATATGAGGCCTATCATAGGGTAAAGATAAGTGATGGAGCTTTAATAGAAGCAGTCAAGCTATCCAAGAGATTTTTACCAGAGAGAAATCTACCGGATGTGTCAATAGATGTCATAGATGAGGCCTGTGCCTTGGTAAAAACACTACGAGATCAAAAGCCACTAGCTATTGATACCATCCATAGGGAAATAGTTCAATTGGAGATGGAGATTATAGGACTTGAAAGGGAAAATGACCCTATAGCAAGAAAAACTATAAAGGATAAGAAAAATCAGATACTTAATCTTGAGGCTAGGCTAAGAGACGAAGAAAAATTGTATGATCTTGAAAAGGACAGGCAGGCCCAAATAGTAAAAATAGAGAGTGAAATAAATCTAACTAGCTTTGAAATAGGAGAGGCAAAAGAAAAAAGAGATTTTGATAAGTTAAATGAACTAATAGGAATAGAAAATAAATTAAAAGATAGCTTAGAAGACTTAACGAACAAAGACCCTTACTACGACTTAAAAACTAGGGTTACAGTAAATGAGGTCAAGGAAATAATTTCCAAGATGACTTCCATGCCCAAGTCCAAGCTTACAATAAATAAGCTCGACTCCATCAACAAGATAAGAAACAATCTCAAGAAAGCATTTATAGGTCCTAGCGAGATTATTGATAAGATTATAGATACCTATATCATATCCTTTGGAGGAGTCTTCGAAAAAGATGGCCCTGTAATTAGCTTTGGAATCGGAGGTCCTGACCCGTCAGCAATTAATTACTTATCAAGGCTTCTAGCCGACTATCTATATGATGGAGACAAGTCTCTCTTAGTATTTGATATGAATGAATTTAGCGAAAAATCATCTATTACAAAGCTCATAGGAGCTCCACCAGGCTATGTAGGTTATGAATACGGTGGTGCCTTGACTAATGCTATAAGAACCAAACCCTATAGTGTCCTTGTTTTTGAGAATATAGATAAGGCTAATATTCAAGTATTTAACTTGATCCTTCAGATTTTACAAAATGGAAACATCAAGGATAACAAAGATAAGAATATCAACTTTAAAAACACTATAATTATCTTGACCATGAGTGTAGGTGAAAATGAAGACATGGGAGAGCTTATTAATAGGAAATTTGGAGTAAATATCGAATCATACGTCGATTATCTCTTCAACTTAGCTAAGGCTAATGATGAGGCCCTTGAAAAATTAATTGTACTAGAGCTTTCTAGGATTAGTAATATCCTTAATGATAAGCACATAGCTATGAGCTATGGAGAGGATTTTGTAGGGAAGTTTTTAACCCTAGCCCAAAGGGAGGCTATGGGAGTAGAAGAAATTAAAAAATATATTGAACAAGACTTATATTTCTTAATTAGTGAGCAAAATCTTAGGCAACCAATCGAAGCCTTTAGTACAATTCATATAGATTTTAATAAAGATTATAAATTTACTATAAAAATAATGAAAAAGGAGTAGGAAATGGAATTTAAGTTACCAGTTTTAGAAATGCCAGACTTTTCTGATGAAAAGTTTGAAGATGCTCAAGACATTAAAACTAGTGAAGCCCTCCAAGATGGGGTAGCACCAGATGGATTTTATCTAACAAGACATATGCCAACTTTTTATAGGCTTGATGGAAAATGGCTCTTGCCAGAGCATAATAGCCTAAACTGTGTAGGTGTACTTGAAGATAAAAAAGTTGTTGTTAAAGAGATAAGACAAATTAAAAAGGGAGACAAGGTAGTTCTTGGCAAAGAAGGAAGTCTTGATGAGGGAATATTTGTCCACGAAGAAGGCTTTGCTAATGACATATATTCAAGAGCAGGCAAGGCTGTAGAAACTTCTTTTTCTAGGGACTATGATTATCTCTTCGAATTATTAAGGCATGAAAGAGATAGCGAAGATGGCTATATAGTTTGGGTACTAGGACCTTCAGTAGTCTTTGACTATGATACAAGAAGGGCCCTCAACCAATTAGCAGAAAATGGCTATATAGATTGCCTCTTAGGTGGAAATGCTATGGCAACCCACGACCTTGAAGGTGGATTCTTGAATACTGCCCTCGGTCAAAATATTTATACCCAAGAAAATGTCCCTATGGGCCACTACAACCACCTAGATCTCTTAAATGAAGTAAGAACATCTGGATCAATTAAAAACTTCATAGCAGAAGGTAATGTAAAAGATGGTATAATAAAAACTTTATCTGATATGGATGTTCCTTTTGTCTTAAGTGGATCAATTAGAGACGACGGACCATTGCCTGAAGTTATAGGAGATACAGAAAAAGCTCTAACTGAAACAAAGAAGGAGCTTGACAAGGCTACAGTTATAATTTGTATAGCAACCATGCTTCATTCCCTATCAGTTGCCAATATGGCATCATCTTATAGGGTGAGAAAGGATGGCTCAGTAAGTCCAGTATACCTATACTCTATAGATGTAACAGAAAATGTTGTCCACAAGGTGGGAGCTGCGAGAGAGCAACTTGCCTTTGTTCCAATGGTTACTAATGTTCAAGACTTTGTTGTAAACTGCGAGAAGGCCTTGGTTACACCTGCCAACAAGGTCTTAGCAGAGGAGATGGAAATCCCTGAAGAAGAATATGTAGAACTAGCCCAAAAGGAAAGTAAAAGTGAAGGAGAAATAGATGATTAAATTAGAAATACCAAAGTATCACCATCCTGATTTTGACAAGGACTTCTTAAAGAATGCACCTAATGTAACCCTAGAAGAAGTTAAAGAAGATGGTCTTAGTCCTAGAAACTACCATGCCCTATCTGTTTATCCTGAATATTTTAAGATAAATGGCAAGTGGGTTTTGGCTGCTGAATCCAGAATGGATACTGTTTGTGTAGCCAACGACACTCCAGGAGAAGAAAATGTAAATATAGTAGAATTTAGAAACCTTAAAAAGGGCGATAAGGTAGTTATTGGTCGTACAGAAGATGCAAGCGAAGGAATATATGTATGGACTCAAGGATTTTTGCAAGGAGACGATCATAAGGATACCTTTGCTTTTAGGTCTGGCAGGTCAAGAGAGACTGCCTTTTCTATGGATTATGACAACCTCTACCAAGTATTGGAACACGAAAAAAATAATGGTGGCTACGTAACCCTAGTAGTAGGAGCTGCCCTTTCACTAGATAGGGATTCAAGAAATGCCCTCGAAAGGCTTGTAAGAAATGGCTATGTAAATGCAATCTTCTGTGGTACAGAAACAGCTGCCTTTGACCTAGAAAGAGGAATTTTTGGTACATCTTGGGGTCAAGACCACTTTGAAAGAGAACAAAACACCACAAGAAACCTATTCGAAACAATAAACCTTGCTAGAAAGTATGGATCAACCAAGGCCCTTGTAGAAGAAGGATTAGTTAAAGATGGCTTTGTCAAGGCTTGTATAGAAATGGACGTACCTCTAGTTATCTGTGGAACAATTAGAGATAGGCTAGGTCTTCCAGAAACTATCAACAATGTCTACGAGGCACAAAATGAGATGAGAAAGCACGCTAGAAAGACATCAACTATGATAATGATGTCAGCCATCCTATACACAATAGCTACAGGCAATATGACACCATCTTACAATGTCTTTGATGGCTTGGTTAGACCTGTTTATATGTACACAGTAGATATTCAAGAGTTTGCAGTTAACAAACTTTCAGATAGGGGAACAGTAACAGCAGTTTCAATGGTAACCAATGTTCAAGACT
Organism: Anaerococcus sp.; assembly: GCA_022780515.1. Taxonomy (GTDB): domain Bacteria; phylum Bacillota; class Clostridia; order Tissierellales; family Peptoniphilaceae; genus Anaerococcus. Next base: position 15,622 of record JALEUV010000075.1, read on the forward strand.
TTATAAGAAATGTTGATAGGGCCTTGAACAATTAATAGATAAAAGGAGTTGTATGAGTAAAATTGTAATAGCCTTAGGAGGAAACGCCCTAGGAAATACTCCAACAGAGCAAAAGAAGGCAGTAGAAGTGACAGCCAAATCAATAGTAGACTTGGCAGAGGAAAATGAGCTTATAATATCCCATGGCAATGGTCCCCAAGTTGGTATGATCAATCTTGCCATGGATATGTATTCACAAGCTAGAGATGATATGGATGGGATGCCCTTTGCTGAGTGTGGAGCCATGAGCCAAGGTTATATAGGCTACCATCTACAAAATGCTATCGAAAATGAACTTAGCAAAAGAAAGCTAGATAAGATAGTAATTTCTATAATTAGTGAAGTTTTGGTAGATAAGGACGATAAGGCATTTGAAAATCCTAGTAAGCCCATAGGTTCCTTCTATTCCTTGGAAGAATCCCAACACCTAGCCCAAAAGTATGGATTTACCTTTAAGGAAGATGCTGGTAGGGGCTATAGGAGAGTAGTTCCAAGCCCAAGGCCAGTAGATATCCTTCAAAAAAGAGCGATAAAAGATCTCTATAATGCAGGTGCTATAGTAATAGCTGCTGGAGGTGGAGGTATACCAGTAGTTAAGGAAGATGGCAAACTAAGAGGAGTCGACGCAGTAATAGATAAGGACTTTACATCAGCAAAACTTGCAAGCCTGATAGGTGCCGAACTCTTGATAATACTAACAGCAGTAGATAAGGTAGCCATCCACTTCGGTCAAGAAAACGAAAAATGGATCAGCAAGATGAGTGTAGCAGAAGCAGAAAAATACCTGGCTGATGGGGAATTTAAAGAAGGGTCAATGAAACCTAAAATCGAAGCAGCCCTAAGCTTTGTTAAGGCAAAAGAGGGCAACAGGGTATTGATAACATCCCTAGAAAAAGCCATAGATGGCTTGAAGGGGCTAACTGGAACCTATATAGAATAATCACAAAGAGCTTAGTAATTGATGGAGATATCTGTCGCTAAGCTCTTTTTTATTTGTTTTATAGATATTATAAGAATCATTTTATTATAATATATATTATCCTATTAGTTTACAAATAATATATTTTGATATAAAATGTAACAATGGAAAATAAGCGATTTTCAAATAAAACAAAAGGAGTATAAATGTATTTAGCGCTAAAAGAAATGAAGAAGGAGAAGGGGAGGTTTGTTCTCATTATAGGAATAGTAACCCTAATAAGCTACCTCGTATTCTTCTTAACAGGACTCGCCTATGGACTTGCTAAGGATAATATTCTTGCTGTTGAGCTATGGAAGGCAGATAAAATTGTTCTAAAGGAAGGGACTAACAAAAATATCTCATCATCAATGATGGAAAAAGAAGCTATTGATGACTTTAAGGACTACGAGATATCACCAGTTAACTTATCCAGATCTACTGCCTATATTAATGGAGATCAAAGCGAAAGTAAGACTGTAGATATAGTATTGATGGGACTAAACCAAGATAGCAAGGCCTATCCAGAAGTAATAGAAGGAGAAAAGCCAGCCAATAAGGACGAAGTTCTGGCATCTGTATCCTTTAAGGAAGAAGAGGGATTAGGGCTAGGAGATGAGCTAGAACTTAGTATGAACGATAGAGTATTCAAAGTCGTAGGTTTCACTGAAGATTCAAAATATAATGTGTCACCTGTAATCTATACAGATTTATATGAAGCATCTCAAGCTTTCTTATCCTACAAGGAACAAGTAGACGAGGCTAAGGAAAACATGGAAGCTGATGGAGCAAGTGGTGCAACTGTTAGCATACCTGAGAGAATTGCTGGAATCTTGGTCCATGGAGATAGTGATATTTCATCAGATGAAAATTATGATGTAATTCCAATGGGGAAATTTATTAAAAAAGTTCCAGGCTTCTTGGCACAAGTATTAACCTTTGGACTAATGATAATATTCTTGATTATGATTTCGACTATAGTTCTCGGAGTATTTATGTATATTATAACCATGCAAAAGAAGCAAACTTTCGGGATTATGAAGGTACAAGGAATTTCTAATTTCTATATATCAAAGTCTGTAATAATGCAAACTTTCATAGTTAGTCTGACTGGTGTAGTAATTGGATTGCTACTTACTATAGGATCAGAATATTTATTGCCAGCCAGTGTTCCATTTAGGTCATCCTATGTTTTTTATGGTATAATTTCGGTATTGATAATTTTAATATCTATGCTAGGGGCCATATTCTCAGTAAGGTCAGTATCCAAGGTAGATCCTTTGGAAGTGTTAGATTAGGAGGTTCTTATGAGTGAAATAATTAGATTTGAAAATGTTAAAAAAGAATTTAAGGATGGGGAAGAAACCATCCAAGCTCTAAAAGAAACATCCTTTTCTATAGAGTCAGGTCAACTTGTTGCCATAGTCGGTCCATCAGGATCTGGCAAATCTACCCTCCTAACAATGATGGGTGGACTACAAAGTCCAAGCTCTGGTACAATTTATTTTAATGGCAAAAATTTAAGTGAGATGGATCAAAAATCCAAAAACCAACTTAGGTTTAAGGAAATTGGATTTATCCTCCAAGCTTCAAATTTAGTTCCATTTTTGACTATTTCTGAGCAATTTGAGCTAGTAGATAAGTTTAATGGTACAAAGTATGACGAGAAAAAGGCTGAAAAAATTATGAAAGAATTTGATATCCTCAAGAGAAAGAACCAATATCCTGGTGACCTATCTGGAGGAGAGAGGCAAAGGGCAGCCATAGCTAGGGCCCTATATCCAGATCCCTTCCTTATATTAGCTGATGAGCCTACTGCAAGTCTTGACACCAAAAGAGCGATAGATGTAGTAGAAACCCTAGAAGAAATTACTAAAAATTCTAATAGGACAACTGTTATGGTTACCCATGATACTAGACTTCTCAAGTATTGCGACAGGGTATTCAAGATAACAGATGGAGAGATGAGTGAAGAAAAAATAGATAAGTAAATTAAAAACGGCAGCGGGATCTTTCCTTAACTGCCGTTTCTCTTTGATTAAATTTACTTATTTGCAAATTTGTTTAAGAAAGCTTCATAAGCCTTGTAGGTCATATAGGCATCAGCCTTGGATAGAAGTTCTACTGGTGCGTGCATTGATAACATGGCTGTCCCCATATCTACAACTTCTGCTCCATATTCAGCAAGGATGTAGGCGATTGTTCCACCACCACCTTGGTCTACCTTTCCTAATTCTCCTGTTTGCCAAATTATATCATTACTATTAAATAGGTCTCTTATTCTAGCTATATATTCAGGGTTTGCATCATTAGATCCACCCTTACCTCTGGATCCTGTGTACTTGCTCATTGTTACACCGTGACCTACGATAGCTGAGTTTAGTTCATCGTAGGCATACTTGTGGTCAGGGTCAAGCGCTGCAGTAACATCTGCTGATAATACATGGCTTCTTGCCATAGCACGTCTTACTTTTATGTCTGAGTAATTGTCCATGCTTGCAAGGATTTCTGCTACAAAGTTTTCGAAGAACTTAGCAGACATAGAAGTGTTACCTACTGATCCGATTTCTTCCTTGTCAACAAAGAGTCCAACAGCTGTAAGTTGTGGATTATCTGTATTAAGGATTGCTTCTAGGTTGGCGTAGGAGCATACTCTGTCGTCTTGACCATGAGCTGCTATCATAGCCCTATCAAAACCAACGTCTCTAGCCTTGGCAGCTGGAACTACTTCAAATTCTCCTATAGCAAAGTCATCTTCATCAAGGTTATAATTTTCCTTTAGGTAGTTAAGTACACTAACTTTGATTGGATTATCGTCTTCTTCTATTCCGTAGGAAGAATGTCCCAAAACTATATTTAGGCTTTCAGCTGGGATTGCTTCTCCTATTTTTTTCTCATTTTGAGTTTGACCTAGGTGAGGGAGGATGTCGTTGATATAAAATACTGGATCGTCGTCCTTTTCCCCTATAGCAACCTTAACTTCCTTGCCTTCTTTGTCTATGAAATAACCATGAAGGGCTAGCTCAATTGTTGGCCATTGGAATTTCTTGATTCCACCATAGTAGTGAGTTTTAGCAAAGGCCATTTCTGCATCTTGGTATACTGGACTTGGTTTTAGGTCAAGTCTAGGAGCATCCAAGTGGCTGCCTACTATATTCATTCCTTCTTCAAGATCATCACCAATTACCATTAGAATAACTGACTTGTTCTTGTTGTTATAGTAGATTTTGTCATTTTTACTAATGCCTTTTTCGAGAGCTTCTTCTAGAGATATAAAGTTTTTTTCCTTAGCTTGTCTTATAATTTCTGTTACAGCTTCACGTTCTGTCTTAGCTGCATCTAAGAATGCCTTATATCTTTCTCCATATTCAAATATTTCATCATTTGTATTTTGATCAATTCTTTGCCAAATTGACTTCTTATTTTCCATATAATCACCTCTTTATTATTATATAGCATCCATATTTATATGCCACTTTAATCAAATAGTATAAACCTTGTAAACTTCCAATAAAAAAGTGGCGGATAACCACCACTAAAGATATTTTTACCTATTCACCATTTACTATTCTTCTAGTCTTTAAAACTTGGAAGTGTCCTATAAGGGCCAATACAAAAAATACTATGGCAGCAAGCATTACTAGAGTGTCAGAATACATAAAATCAGATCCAGGTCTTTGCTTGATTGCGATACCGATCAAGGCCCATAGGGCAGGAAGGGTTACATAGGCGTTGCCAGTTTTCTTGAAGGCAAAAAGTTCCAGTCCACAAGCAAGGGATATCATAATAATAGTAACAACTATACCAAGGAAACTTACTCCATTAAAACCAGATTTTACAAGGAGGGTCACAACATTAGTAAAGCTTGCAAAGATTAGCCACCCAGCATGAAGACCAGCAGGTATGCTCAAAAACACCTTGTACCTATTATAAAATTCCATATCCTTGCCTATGGTATTTACTAGATAAACTAGGCTTACAGTATAAAGTATAATAGCTATCGATGCGATTGTGATCATATCGTTGTTCCAAGTCAAGGTCCATATTATATTAAATATTTCCCAGGCAATAAAGCATGGCATAATTTTGTTATAATATATTTCCTTATCGTTTACGCTTAGCTCTTTTACAAAAGGAAGGATAAAGGATAAGATCATTCCAATGTAGATAACACCCCATATAGAAAATGTGATTGGAGCTGGAGCTAGGAGGTTTGGATACATATCAGATATTTCTTGTTGAGTGTATGGCAAAATAATACCTAGTGAGGACATGTAATTTAGAATTATTGTAGCCACAAAAAGAATCAGACTTGCTAGATAAAATTTGTTTTTTAATTTCTCTTTCATAATTTTCCTTTCTAAATAAATTATTTTATATATAATTAATACCCGAAATCAAAATAATTCTCCACTTAAATTTCAAAAGTTATCAGTATATTTATATAAATGAAAACCATTGCAAATTATTAAAAAAGTATATAATAAATATAGAGATTATTTTTATAAAGGAGTTATGATGAAATATTTTGATTTAAATGGCAAAGAAGTATCTAGACTAGGTTTTGGCTGCATGAGATTACCTGTCATAGATAAGGATAATTCAAAAATCGATAAGGAAAAGGCATCTGAGCTAATCCTTGCTGCAATAGATAAAGGCCTTAATTACATAGATACTGCCTACAATTACCATGGCAAGATGAGTGAGAAATTTGTAGGTGAATTTTTAGAGGAACATAATTTAAGAGATAAGGTCAATCTAACCACCAAAAACCCTGTGTGGCTAGCGGAAAGTAAGGAAGACTTCTATAAATTATTGGAAGAGCAACTTTCTAACCTTAGGACTGACCATCTAGACTTTTATCTACTTCATTCATTAAGCAAGGATAGCTTCTACAAGGCTGTTGAACTAGGAGTCCTAGACTTTGCAGAAGATATTAAGAAAAGAGGTCTTGTTAAGAATATAGGTTTCTCCTTCCATGATGAGTATGAAGTTTTTGAGGAGATAATTAAGGTCTTCCCATGGGATTTCTGCCAAATTCAATTAAATTACCTAGATATAGACTACCAAGCTGGACTTAAGGGCTATAAGCTTGCAAAATCTATGGGTATTCCTATGGTAATTATGGAGCCACTAAAAGGAGGAAGGTTATCAAACCCACCAGAAGAAATTGCATCAATGGTTAAATCTTTCGAAGGCCTTTCTCCTTCACAAATGGCTCTCAAATTCCCTCTAAGCCTTGATAATGTAATGACTGTCTTAAGTGGGATGAATGAGATGGTACAAGTGGAAGAAAATACTGCTATGGCAGATAAAGTTGAAGCCAATAAATTAAGCCAAGAAGAAAAGGACTTTTATAAGAAGGCTCGTGATATATATAAAAGCAAGGAACAGATAGCCTGCACAGCCTGTGAATATTGTATGCCTTGTACCGTAGATATTAACATTCCTAGGGTCTTTGCCCTATGGAACAATGCCTTCCTCTACGATGAAGGAGAAAAAAGTAGAGAATCTTATAAAACATATCTTGAGAAAGGAGTCGATCCACAAAGCTGTATTGAGTGTGGTAAGTGTGAGGGAATTTGCCCACAAGGCCTTGAAATAATAGAAGGCCTCAAAGAAGCTGATCAATATCTAAGATAGGAGAGAAATTTGATAGGGATATTAACTAATAATTCATTCTTAAAAATACTGGATGTAGAAGACTATTTTCCAAAAAATGTAGACGAGGAATGGAAGATATACAAGACCTTCGATGAGATATATGAGGATAGGGATAAGATAAATATAATCCTATCTTCTGGAAGATTAGATGAAGAAAAAATTAAAGACTTTAAGAATTTAAAATGGGTCTTTTCCTACACTACTGGAGTTGATAAGTACCCCTTGGATTCCTTGAAGGAAATGGGAGTGGTTCTTACTAATACCAAGGGTGTCCAAGCCAAGAGCATCTCAGAGCAAGTCCTCGGAGTAATGATATCTTTCTCCAGAAATCTTTTTAGGGCTTACCAGAATAAAGTAGAAAGAAAATATGAAAAGTACCCTATGGATGAACTTTATAACAAAAGACTTCTTATAGTAGGAATGGGAAGCATCGGTAGGGAACTAGCTCGTAGGGCCAAGGCCTTTGATATATTTATAGCCGGTGTTAGAAATCATGTCGATGGTCCCAGTCCTGAAAACTTTGATGAGGTCTATCCTACTAGTGAATTAAAAGAGCACTTCCCAGGTTTTGACTATATAGTTTCTATCTTGCCATCAACTGAGAGAACGAGGGGCCTTTATAATTATAATATGTTTAAGTCGATGGATAAGAAGACGATATTTATGAATGTGGGTCGTGGGGATGCTGTAATTGAAGATGATTTAATTAGGGCCCTAGAGGAAGGTGAAATTAGGGGAGCCTACCTGGATGTCTTCCAAAATGAGCCACTTAGTTCAAGTTCTGACCTATGGGATTTTGATAATTTAGTAATAACTCCCCATATAGCAGGGCCAACTCCCTTTTATTTTGAAAGGGCTATGGTCTTATTTCAAAGGAATTTAGAAGAATTTAGAAAGAATAAAAAATTATCAAATATTATATCATATGAGGAGAGGTATTAACTATGAGAGATTTTATTTTTAATATTTCAACACGTATATTTTTCGGCAAAAATCAAATAATAAAATTAGGAGATGAAATTAAAAAATACGGAAATAAAGTTCTTTTAGTTTATGGAGGAGGCTCTATAAAGAAAATAGGAATTTATGACAAAGTAACAAAACAATTAAAAGAAAATAATATAGAATACTATGAATTAAGTGGAATTGTTCCAAACCCTAGACTTGACAAAGTAAAGGAAGGCGTTAAACTTGCAAGGAAAGAAAAAGTAGAATTTATATTAGCAGTGGGTGGGGGATCTGTTATAGACACTGCAAAACTCATAGCAGTTAGCTCACTAAGTGATGTAGATCCTTGGAATATAGTCCTAGGCAAGGAAAAAATCCAAAAGGCCATACCTCTTGGATCAGTCCTCACCCTATCAGCAACTGGCTCTGAAATGGATAATGACTCTGTAATAACTAACGAAGAAACAGGTCAAAAACTTGGATGGGCCAGTGAATATGCCAGACCTAAATTTGCTTTTATGAACCCGGAGTATACTTACACAGTTAATTCTTATCATACGGCAGCAGGAACTGCTGACATTATGAGTCATACTATGGAGAATTATTTTTCTTTAAATGATGGCGCATTTTTTCAAAATAGAGAGGCTGAGGGCATCCTAAAGACTTGCCTTCATTATGGACCAATAGCTATTAGTGATCCGGAGAATTATGAAGCCAGAGCAAATCTAATGTGGGCAGGTTCTTGGGCCATTAATGGACTTGTATCCGGAGGAAAAGATGTAGAATGGTCTGTTCATCCTATGGAACATGAGCTTTCCGCCCAGAAAAATATTACCCATGGAGTAGGGCTTGCAATTTTAACCCCTCATCGGCTAAAATATTGTCTAAATAAAGATACAGCTCACAAAATTGCTGATTTTGCTTATAATGTATTTGACATAGAAAAAAGCAAATCTATTATATTAGATGCTGATAGGGGAATAGAGGCCCTTAAGAATTTCTTTATACAAATTGGAATTAGGGAAAGTTTAAGCAGCTTTGGATTTCAAGTAAGTGATTTAGAAAAAATGGCAGAAAACTGTATTAAAAATACCAATAAAGAATGTATTAGAGGCTTTATTGATCTTTATGAGGAAGATATTTTAAACATCTATAAAAGTGCTTTGTAAGATTAATTATGACTCTGATAATATATATTTAAATTTTCTAAAATGGGGTATGTCTTATATGTAAGGAAAGATAAAATAATAATTGGATTATATATTTTTTAAATATATAAAATAGAAAGGACTAAGTATGCATTATACAGGAGAAGTTTATAGACCACCTCTCGAGGCCAATACTCCATTACTTGAAGTTACCTATGGATGCAGTCATAATAAATGTGCTTTTTGCATTATGTATCATCAAACACCGTTTGGAATTGCACCTTTAGAAGAGGTTGAAGAAGACATTGTGGAGATTTCTCAATATTATCCAAGACCAATAGAAAGGATTTACTTGCTTAATGGGGATCCCTTTGTTTTGTCAACAGGTAAACTTATGGAGATTGCAAATCTAATTAAAAAACACATTCCTGAAATAAAAACAATAACGTCATATGCAAGTTTTTATAATTTAAAAAATAAGACTAAAGAACAACTAAAGCAATTAAGAGAAGCGGGTTATAATGAACTTTGGTTCGGCGTTGAAACAGGTTATAATAAGGTACTAGCTCGGCTTAACAAAAATGCAGATTTAAATGATTATTATAATGGTTTAGATAAGATGAAATATGCCGGTATAGAATATCATGCTATAATAATGCAGGGAATTGCAGGTAGGGGAAATTCGATTGAAAATGCAAAAGCAACAGCAAAACTACTAAATTATTATCCACCAAAGGGAGTATATCCAATGAGTACAGATGTACAAAGAGGGTCTGAACTTTATGAGATGAGAGAGAGGGGAGATTTTATAGAAACTACCAATAGGGAAAATCTTACTGAACAGTTGGAATTATTAAAAAATTTGGATTTTCCGGATAATGTTTTCTATTCATCAGCTCATATGGTAAATCTTGTAAATATTTCAGGTCATCTAAAAAATAAGGAGAAATTAATAGAGAAAATTCAAAAAGCACTCGATAATATGGATGATTCAATATTAGATATGACTAATTTTAAAATAGCCAGGTAAAATTAAAGCTTTAGGAAGTGTATTACATTTCCTAAAGCTTTCAAATTTATTTTTGTCTTAAAAATTCTTCATATTTTTCTCTGTTATATACTACATCAAGTTCGCCAATAAAAGCAGTGTATTTATCAGGATAACAAAAATGTTCTTTAAATTTGTAAAGTCCGTCACTTTTATCTAAGCTAAAAGTTCCTCCAAAATCAAAGTATCTATATCCGGATTTCATTGTCCATTTTATTTCTTCCCATACCATATTGTAGTTAGGCATCTTGGACCTCATATCATTTGAGCTAGCTGCATAGAGGTAGTAGACCTTGTTATTATAAGGGATTAACAAGGATGCTGCAAGCGCCTTATCCCTATAGTAGGAAGTAAAAATTTGAGCGTCAAAGTTGTCTATAATTCTTTGAAAATATTCCTTTGGCCTATAATTTATTCCTTGTCTTTCTGCCATTATTTTTGTTAATTCATAGAATTTGTCGAGAGTTTTTTTGTTGGTTTCTTTTTTTGTAATAATATTAGACCTAATTGATTTCCTTATATTATATCTTCCCTTGCTTGAAAAAGATTCAAGTAGACTTTCTTCAGTATAACCTTTTGTATCGAGAATCATGTTGTATCTTGGTTGAGTAAAGCTGTGTATTGGAGCTTCAACAGATCTAAAATCATATCCTAGTTTTTTATATTCATGTATAGGTTTTTCCTCAAATGGAAATTCTGGATCCATTCTAAGCACAAAGGCATCATACTTTTC
>JALEUV010000122.1 GCA_022780515.1 Anaerococcus sp.
ACTAGGACACTATCGTCTGGCTTGTCTTCTTCTGGGATATGGTCATTATCATATGGTGATTCATAGATTGACTCATTGGAGAAGGCCTTTAGTGCCTTGGATGATTTTCTCTCATCAACGACAGTACCAGGGCCACCTACACAGCCACCTACACAGGCCATGCCCTCGATTAGCTTACCATCTACCTTGCCAAGCTTAGCAAGTCTAGCTAGCTTGTAGCATTCATCGAGACCCTCTGCCTTTTCCATAGATACTTCTAGGTCTGGTCTTATTTCGTTGATTCTCTTCTTAACAGCTTCGGCTACTCCGCCACTTACCCCATAATACCTACCGGTCTTTGAGGCATCCATCATCTTCTCATCTACTTCGATCTCTGATGGTTCTATTTCCTTGGCAAGGAACATTCCTAGTAGCTCCTCGTAGGTTATTACAAAGTCAATTACTTCAGCTACTTCTTCTTCGAGGGCTTCAAGCTTCTTTGATATACAAGGTCCTATAAAGACAACCTCGCAGTTAGGATCCCTCTTCTTCATTTGCATACCTGAATAGATCATAGGGGTGGATGATTCAGAAATCTTATCATTTATCTCTGGGAAGTTCTTCCTAACCATGGACTTCCAAGAAAAACAGCAAGAGGTTCCCATAAATGGAATCTTGCCCCCAGGGACTTGGTCAACAAACTCGTGGGCTTCATTTAGGGTAGTAAGGTCAGCACCAAGACCTACCTCAATTACATCATCAAAGCCTAGCATCTTTATAGCTTCCCTTATTTGCTCTGGTGAAACATGAGGACCAAATTGACCTACAAAGGAAGGAGCTATAATAGCATAAACTTTCTTGTCAGATTGGAGGGACTTAATTAATTGATAAATCTCAGACTTATCAGAAATAGCTCCAAATGGACAGGTAATTATGCACTTGCCACAGGCTACACACTTATCCTCGAGTATCTTAGCACGACCTAGATCATCTGATACAATAGCCTTGACTCCACATGAGTCAGCGCATGGTCTCTTTTGGTGATTTATGGCATGGTATGGACAGGCACTTACACACTTGCCACACTTGATACACTTATCTTGGTCGATGATCGCCCCCTTGGCTGTATAAGTTATGGCATTTTTAGGGCATACATTGACGCAAGGGTGACCAATACATGCATGACATTGGTCTGTAACTGTTACCTTGTTTTCTGGGCAGGCTTCACAGGCAATCTTGATAACTGATACTAGAGGTGGATTATAAATTCTCTTGTCATAATCCATAGCATCAAGGCCACTAGTTACAGCATCGGTATCAGCTGCACTTCTGGCATCAAGGCCTATACACATCCTGAGTCTCTCACCCATTACTGCTCTTTCCCTAAAAATATTTTCCCTATACCTAGCTTCTTCTCCAGGAAGGATATTAAAAACTTCTAGGGCTATGTCTGTTATTGGTCTATTTTCGAAAGCTATCTTGGCAACAGCTTCGAAGGCCATTCTTCTAATATTTAATATATCTATGTAAGATTCTTTCATTTACTTCTACCTTTTTAAATTCTTCCATTCTACACTTAATATCTCATACATCTTTTCCATCAAGACTTCTGGTGTTGCCTTGGTTATGTAAGTATCATCAATTTTAACTAGAGGAGATTTCTTCTCATAATCTTCGACTTCTTTTTTTATATTTTTGTATTCGATTTCGATTTGTGGGGGATTATCAAACCCTTCTACTTCATAAGCATATTCTACATCTGTCTTAACAACATTGGCACTGTCAAATAGGTACTCGTTACCATGGGCTGTGCATCTAGCACAAGAACAAATAATTACCTTCATATGATCCTCCATATCTTTTCTTTGATTGTATCAAATATAACATTTTATTTCAAT
>JALEUV010000076.1 GCA_022780515.1 Anaerococcus sp.
CATTGAATATAAGATAAATGGAAAGCACAGGATTTTAGGAGTTGGGAAAAACCCCTATTTATCTAAGGCTAAAAGTAAGAATGATAAAAATATAGTTGGACTTTTAAATCAGATTGAATCTGAAAAATTAGTAGTTCATGCCTACTCCAATTATACTGCCTTTAATCTTTCTACTACAGACACACCAATAATTCGTATAGAATTTGCCTCCAATAAAGAAACGGAGGCTCTTTTTAATGCTTCTATACTGTTAAACATAATTTGTGATACTGAGGAAAAGCCTAGGAAGATTTTCAGAAAAGTGAAAAGACAAGTTGAAGTTTTAACTGAAGAAGGAAAGTCTTATGACCCACCAAAGTTTGAAGATAAGGAAGAAATAGAAGAACTTGAGTTTATAGAAAGTGTAGAGATACCAACAAGAGTAGTTATAAATTACGTATTTAACGATACAAGGATTGAACACCACATTCCAAAAGAGACTTACTTAAGTGGAGCTCATATTCTAAATCTATTCTATCCATTAACTAAGTTGCAGGAAAATACCATGAACACCTTCTCTGTACTTATAAGATTAGAAACAGGGCAAGCTATGATAGGTAAAGATAATGCAATAGCTGCCATAAGTGGACAGTCGTTAGGATCAACGGAAAGCTGGGATGGAAAGCTAAAGATTGATGAATCTTGGAAGAAGATAAAACTTGAGCACTCATTTTTACTTAGAAAGCTTGGAGAAGAATATGTGGTAGAAAGGCAAGTTCCAAAGCCGATTATGTTTAATGAGAAGGTTGCAAGATTTAAATATGAGGGTCTCAAGTTAGGAAACTTAAATGAAGAATTAAGTTATGAATTAAAAGAAGAGGAGGAAGAAACAAATGCTGAAGGGTAAATCAATCATCGAACTAACTGATGTGAGGACAAATAAGAAGGAGGTTTATGAAGAAGAAAACCTAATAACAAATGCTGTACCGGATTTGCTAAGACTTAATCCAATGGGGTTAATGTATCCCATAGGAGAATCTAGAATAACAGAATATGATAAAGAGATATTTCCAATAGCAAAAAAATGCTATGGAGGAATTTTACTTTTTGAAGACAAGCTGTTAGAAGATCCAGACAAAATATTTGCTCCATCGGATAATCAAATCATTGGTTTTGCATCAAATGATGTCAATCAGACAGATGCTCTAAAAAGAGGATCAGCCAATTTAACAGAAACGACCCAACTTGAAAATGGTCATAAGTTTGTTTGGGATTTTTCTACATCTCAAGCTAATGGGAGGATATTATCTTTAGCCCTCACACACTATAGGGGAGGTAAATACTTTTACGGAGATACTCATGGGAAAGATCCTTTTATTTTACTAAACAGGACTTATTTTTATAATAACCGAGAATTATCAGACAGCTTTAACGGTTGTGTTGAGATGGATTTAGAAAATAATTCATTAGTATCAATTTGGCCTATAGATGAAAAATCTATAGAGCTGATTAAATTGAAAGTGCCTTTTACAAGTATTGGTTTAGATGATTCTATTAATGGTAAAGCTAACTATACAGAAGAGAAAATTATTATTGATGTATCAGAATTTTTTAGTCAATGCTATGAATGGTATGAAACTTGTTTTTATGATGGTGAGGATGGATATTGGTACGGCTTTGGAACTAAAAGAGAAAAGTTAGTAAGAATAAAGATTAATAAGGATGATTATTCTACTAAAACTGATGTATGGTCTTTAAATAGTATACGTCTGCCTACTTTAGGAAGGTACAACAAAAAAACAAGTAGTTACTGTCATCGTTATAGCTATTGTTGCATTAAAAATGGATACCTTTATGTAATTGGCCAATATTCTACAGATAAAGTATATAAAATTAACATAAATAATCCTGTAGATATTTCAATAATAGAATTGGGAAAAAAAGTTGATATTAGTAGATATTCGGGAGAATACAACTATTTATATAATTGGGGTGATTATATTCTAGGATTTGATTTTGCTATAGATAAAAACGATCAAGTTATAGTGAAGGATGACCCTAGTTATGATGGTAAATTACCAAAATATTTAATGACGGAAGTAAAAACTATAGGTCCATTAGCTATAGGATTTGGTGGATATGAAGAAAAATTTTATAAGCTATTGTATCTACACACCCCATATCTAGGAACAATAAATAACCTATCAAGCCCAATATTAAAAACTGCAGATAAGACAATGAAAATAACGTATACATTAACAGAGGAGGAATAAAATGAATAAGTTTTTAGAGATATTAAAAGTATGCTTTACAGCTATTGGTGGTTGCCTAGGATTTTATCTTGGAAGTGTAGATGCTTTTATTTACACACTACTTGCTTTTGTAATAGCTGACTATTTGACAGGGGTTTTAAGAGCAGGGGTCGAAAGAAAGTTATCCTCTTCCATAGGATTTAAAGGGATAGCAAAAAAGATAATGATTTTTATAGTAGTAGGGATAGCAAATCTATGTGATGTAAATTTAATTAAAGGTGATGGAACAATGATAAGAACAGCCATCATCTTTTTTTATATAGCAAATGAAGGGCTTTCTATTTTAGAAAATTCTGTAGCTTTAGGATTGCCAGTACCAGAAAAATTAAAAAGAGTATTAGAACAATTCAAGGAGGAAAAATAAATGAGTAATAGTCCATTAGTACAAGCAAGAATTCTTTCACCAAACCATAGTGGAAGAAGAAATCAAAAGATTACTAAAATAGCAATCCACCATGCAGCAGGAGTTATAAATGGTAGAAATCTTGCTGGAGTATTTGTACCAAGGTCAAGACGTGCATCAGCTAACTATAACTTAGGATCCGATGGAGTCATTGTTTTAGGAGTAGATGAATCTAACAGACCATGGACAACCTCATCTTCTTGGTGTGACAATAGAGCAGTCACAATTGAAGTAGGAAACTCTACGAGAGGACCTCAGTGGTTAGTTTCTGATTACGTTTTAAATAGACTAATTGATTTAGTTGCAGATATCTGTAGGAGAAATGGAATCTATCCTTGTACCTATACTGGAGGTAAGGATGGTGTACTTCAAAAGCATGAATGGTATTCTAATACAAATTGTCCTGGACCATACCTTGGCAGTAAGTTCCCATATATCGCAAGAGAAGTCAATAAAAGACTAAGAGGAAATAATACTATTAGTAAATCAATAGGTGGACTATATAGAGTTAGAAAATACTGGTCTGATGTTAAAAGCCAGAAGGGGGCATTTAAGAATTTAGATAATGCCAAAAGATGCGCCGATAGATTTAGATTAAAGGTATTTGATGCTAATGGTAAGATAGTATATCCAGTTGGGAAGACAATCGATGAGTTAGCAAAAGAGGTTATAAGTGGAAAATGGGGGAATGGAGCAGAAAGAAAAAGAAGGTTAACTCAAGCTGGATATGATTATAAAGTGGTTCAGAAGAGAGTAAATCAGCTAATTTAATAAAATGATTGTGGCTTAATGGATTTTTAAATTAGAAATCTATTAAGCCTTTTTTATTTTACCATCCTATTTCAGTATTTCTTATGGCATATATTAAGACCTTAATATTACTCAAAAACACACCCTATGTCCTAAGGAATATAGGGGAAAGTAAAACAAGGTTAAAAATAGCCTTAATTTCTTTGCCTGTGATATAGGAGGTGGAGTATGAGAGTAGAGAAGTTTGAAGGTAGACAAGAAATTATAAAAACTGAATACACTGATATGGATTTAAAAGCAGAGCTTAATTTCTATCTATCCGATAAATTCATTCAAGACCTATTTCTTTTAGATGAAATCAGTCTTGAAGAATATAGGAAAATTAGGAGAGAAAACATTAAAAAATTCAGACCTATTCTTTCAGAATTAATGCTATAAGACTTGATAAATACTCATTTGTACGGGAATATAGCACTAAGAGAAAGAGAGGTGAGACGATGAAAAAGATAACAAAAATAGAAGCAAATCAAAAAGAAGAATCTACATTAAGAGTCGCTGCTTATGCAAGAGTATCGACAGATGAGGAAGCTCAGCTTGTGAGTCTTA
>JALEUV010000082.1 GCA_022780515.1 Anaerococcus sp.
AAAATGAACATACAAGAAGGAATAGAATTGATCAAACATATAAATCAAATTCTAAATACTATTTTATCACAAATGGTAGAAATTGCCGAGCCCTTAGAAGAATATCAAGAAGCAAAGAAATTCTCGGGAATATCAGATAAATTAGCAGTGCAAATCACAGGAGAATTTAGCGACTTATCAAAATTTAAAAATAAAAAAAGTTTAATATCCTTTGTAGGAATAGATTCACCACCATATGAGTCAGGGAACTTTAAAGCAGACCAGAGAAAATAACAAAAAGAGGCAATGCAATACTAAGAAAAGTAGGTTATCAAGCTATGAAATGCATAATGAGCGTTAAAGATCCAGACAATGAAATATATCTGTATATGGTAAAAAAAGAAAAAGATGGGAAGGCAAAAAAGTATGTAAATTTGCAGGATTAAATAAATTCCTAAGAATATACTATGCAAAAGTTATGGCATCAAAACAAGAAAAGAAGTTGTTAAAAGTAGCCTAGAAAAAAGAAGATAGTAGTAAAAACAAGCCGATAATAACCGGCTTATTTGCTGTGCTCAAATTTATACTCTAAATAACAAGGAGAAAAGCAAAATTAATTTTACTTTTCTTCTTGACTTTTGTTAGCAGGTTTTTATGGGGATTTTTGTCAAAATATTAATTTAAAAATTCAAATTATTAAAGGAAATATACAAATTTAATCATTTATTTGTTACTAAAAAAAATGGAGTAATTTATTATTGAATTGTTATTGATTCAAAATTAGTTTAACTGTTAAGTTTAGAAATTTTATTGCTCACGGAATAAAAGGCAGTAAAATAATGATAATGTTAGTTTTTAATTATCATAAATTTAGAAGAAGTTTAATTTATAAGAGATTATATGCATAACATATATAATATCAGACGATTAAACTAAGTTAGGTGGTTTACATGGTTTCAAATGAAAAAATAATCTTGAATTTAATGATACTTTTCTTTGTTTATTCAATTTTGGGATGGATTATGGAAGTAGTTTTGAAGTTTATTAAATATGGACGATTTATGAACAGGGGATTTTTGATAGGTCCATATTGTCCTATTTATGGTGTAGGAGTTGTTTTGATTACAATTGTTAACTATCTTTTAGCTCCTGTAGAATCCTCCTATGGTACAACTTTCTTAATCTCCTTTATATTTTGTGGAATTTTGGAATATGTAACTTCAATATATTTTGAAAGGAAATATCATGCAAGATGGCGGGATTATTCTAACAAACCTATGAACTTAAATGGAAGAGTTTGGATTGGAAATCTAGTAGCATTTGGTCTTGGAGGCACGATTGTGACTAGAATATTGAATCCGTTTTTCTTCAAATACATTAATAGAGTGTCTACAAATGTTTTAGTCATTATTGTTTTTATTATGTTTATACTTTTTATTACAGATATTATTGTATCGCACTTTATTATGAATATTCTTAAAGTTAACGTTGAGCAAAGTAATTCAGATAAGAGTGAAGAGATAGCGGAGGAAGTCAGATATTTGCTGGAAAATAAATCTGTACTACATAGAAGGTTAATAAATGCATATCCTGAGTTGATATTTAGGACTAATAAAATAAAAGAAAGACTTGAAAGAGTAAAGAGGGAGAGTGAACAATTTATAAAGGAAAATGAAGGAAGACTAAGCGAGTTTAATTTAAACGTCAAAGAAAAGTTTTTCCCTGAAAACCTCAAGTTATTAATTGATAGTCAAAAAGATATAATACATATTCAAGATAGATTGATAAAGGCTCTTATAAATGATGAAATCTCTGAAAATGATATGGAAAAGTATATAAAAGAAATTGACGACAAGAAAAAAATATTAAATAATAAATATGAATAAACTTTTAGATGTTTTATAATTAAACTAATATAATAATTTAGAATCATATAAAATATTTTATAGTTGTTTATTGAACTTGCATAAAAAGCTGTTATAGTATTATAGGCTTGAGTAACAATTTACAAATCGAGTAGGAATATCACAAGTTTAAAAAAAAAAACTGAGATGGATTTATACTTTTGTTGTTTTAACTATATCTCAAATCTTTTTGTGATTTCCAATACGACTTATTAATTATTAAGGAGTTTAAATGACAGGTAATAAAATAGTTAAGTTTTTGCCGCAAGTTATTACTGTGCTGGCAGGATCGATATCTCTAATTTTGCATACATTATTTATTAAAGCAGAATTAATTCCTTTTGTACAAGTTATAGCCAGTGGTTGTGTAGTTATGATTTTACCTAAATTAGAATTTATGGCAGAAAAAAATTCACTTTGGTTTTTAAATTTAGTTTATGCATTTTTTATTGTTTTAGCAGTCGATTTGGGATCCGTATCAGGTTTTTATGACTTATTTTTGTGGCGGGATACTGTGATGCACGGAGCTTTTGGTTTTATTTGTAGTGTAAGTATTTATATATTATTTTTGAAAGATAGCTATGATTTGAAGAATCGGAGTAGATTATTGCTTATATTTCTTGCTACAATGGGTTGTGGATCCTTGTGGGAAATATTTGAATTTTCTGTTGATAATATTTTGGGAATGGACACTCAAAGAGTGGGCGAATCGATAGCACTGGGTAAAACTCCGGTTTATGATACAATGGTAGATATAATTATTACTATTTCCGGATTTATCGTTTTTGTGCTGATATATTCGCTTTATAAAAGAAAATTGAAAAAGTAAAACCACATATACTGCCTATAATGTTTTTATAATTGTATTTTATAAATGTTGATCAGCCATATTTTTGGTAAATTTGTCAGACTAAAATAGAGCCAATTATTCTAAAATAAATTTATTGGCTCTAATGGTACATAAGTTTTTATAAGAATTAACTTACTTATTTTAAAATTATTTATTAAGATCTAAGTTAACTTGCTATTTAAATAGCTCATTGTACAAAGCGTTTATAGCATTTTCTTCGTCTTTTTTATTTACAAAAACAAATATCGAATTATTACTTGCTCCGTGAATTATTGATTCAAGTTTGATTTTTTCTTCATAGAAAACTTTAGATATTTTATATAAAGTTTCTACCATTATATTTTTTAGACCTTCTCCTACTATTGCAATTGCAGATATGTTATCTGTAATATCAAAATGATCGTAGTTAAAGTTTGACTTAATGGTGTTTATTATATTTTGCATTTGAAATTCACTGGTAATATATTTTTTTCTTATTAATATTGAAAGAGAATCTATACCTGTCGGAATATGTTCAACCGGTATATGTTGGTATTCAAAGATGTCCAGCAATTTTTTGATATAGCCGGTTTCTTGGTTCATTAAGTATTCCGTAATATTAAAGGCTAGAAAGTCTCCGACATTTGATATACCGATTATGGGATTTTCATCTACATTATTTCTCTTTGTTTCTATTATTGTACCACCGTTATTGGGGTCATTTGTATTTTTAACTTGTATTTTTATGGATTTAGACAAAAGAGGAGTTACAGCATCTTCCTGAAATATTTCGAAACCGTTGTATGATAATTCTCTCATTTCCCTATAAGTAATATTGGTAATTGGTCGCGGCTTATCTATCAATTTTGGATTAGCCGCATATATATAGTTCATATCTGTATAATTTTCGTATATATCACAATCAAGTCCTCTAGCCAAGATTGACCCTGTAAGATCTGAGCCACCTCTTTTAAATGTTAGTATTTTTCCTTGAGGAGAATAAGCATAAAAACCCGGCACAATAAATAAGACATCTTCATTCTTGAATTTATTTAAATTATCATAAGTTTCTTCTAAAATTATGGGCTTATTTAGGGTGTGTTCAACAATTATGCCTGCCTCTTTAGGAGATAGATACCTGCATTTTATATCAAGTGATTTTATATATTCTGCTATAAGTCTGGCATTGAAATCTTCGCCGCATGATTTAATGGCATTTTCCATATAAAAATGATCTTCTATTTCAGTAAGATTTTTTTCCAAGATATTCCTATAAGTATCTAGTAAAGATTTATCTATATTTAGATCGCTAATAATTTCATCATACCTATCTAAGATTGTATTTATCGTTTTTTTATATCTCTCATCATCATTTCTGTATTCCTTGCAAAGTTCTATAAGTAAGTCTGTAACTTTTATATCGCTATCGAATCTTTTACCGGGTGCTGATACAACAACGGCTCTAATATCATTATCATTTAAAATAATATTACATACTTTTTTTATTTGCTCGGCATTTGCTACAGAAGATCCACCAAATTTTGCTATTTTTCTCATTATAAACCTTTCTATAAATTTAAAAGTAATTTTGTTTATTATTATACATTAATTCTTATAATTCAAAAGTCTATGCCAATAAAATTGTGCCGTTATTGAAAACTAAAGGATTTAAAAAGGGGAAAGAGCCTCTGTGTTTGTAGTATGAGAAATATTGGTTAAATATTAAAAAAGTATTTGACATTTCTTTATATTAGCGTAAATTAGTATAAACAATTTAACAATGTAGTCAAGAGGTCGCGGTTATGATGAGTAAAGCTTGAAAGGCATAACCGCCGAAATGCCATGAGGTGTTGGTTGTATTTAGAATATGGATACAACTGTCAACAAGAGCGTGCCAATTCTTGTTGGAGAACTTACTATGTTGGGGCGAAGGGAATCATGGGCCTTTTGCTCATGATTTTTTTGTATTTGGAGGTCAAATGTTAAAAAATAATTTTGAAAATCAAGAAGGAATTTTGTCAATTGGAGGGGTCAGTGTAGAGGATCTTGCGGATAAGTACCAAACTCCCCTTTATATATACGATCAGAAGTTATTGAAGGAGACTATAGAAACTTTTATAGGGAATTTCAAATCCCAAGTCTTTGATACAGAAGTAGTTTATGCCACCAAGGCCTTTTCTAACCTCTATGTCCTAGGTCTTATGAAAAACTATGATATGTACTTCGATTGTGTTTCCAAGGAAGAAATCTTTGTAGCCTTATCGGCTGGGGTAGAAGCCCGCAGGATCCACTTCCATGGCAACAACAAAACTAGGGAAGAGCTATCCTATGCAGTTGATAGGGAAATAGGTCTTGTAATAATTGACTCAATCGATGAGTACAAATTATTGGATGAGGTCTTGGAAGAGAAAAATAAAAAAATCGATGCCTTGCTTAGGATAAATCCTGATGTTAACACCGATACCCACAAGTTCATCCAAACATCCAATGCTGATTCCAAGTTTGGTGTAAATATAAGGGATGGGGCTACAAGAGATTTGATAGGAGAGATAGTCGGGAATCCTAGGATAAACTTACTAGGCTTCCATGCCCATATAGGTAGCCAAGTAAAAAACGTAGGATTTTTCGAAGAAGAAGCAAGTATCTTACTTGACTTTACTAGGCAAATGGAAGAATCCTTCAACCATAAATTTACCCATATCAACTTTGGAGGAGGCTTTGCTACCAAGGAAAGCATAGAAGAAGAAGACCTAGACTTGGGAGAATTTTTGAAAAATTTCGTAGGAGTTATAGAAAATCTTATAATAAAACACGACCTAGCCATTACAAATGTGGGCATAGAGCCAGGTAGGTCGATGATATCAAAGGCAGGATCAATTCTTTATAGGCTTGGTTCAACAAAGAAGACTATGGAAGGCTTGCCCCTAGTCTTTGTAGATGGGGGTATGAGTGATAATATCCGTCCTAGCCTTTATGGAGCCAAGTATTCAGCCATAATTGCCAATAAGTTAAATGAAGAAGCGAGCACAGCCTATAGGGTAGGTGGCAAGCTCTGTGAATCTGGAGATATTTTGGTAGAAAATGTAAAACTTCCAAGTCCAGAGAGGGATGATTTATTATTAATTCCTTATGCAGGGGCCTACACTTATTCAATGAGTTCAAATTATAATAAGTTAGTAAGGCCAGCAGTGGTATTTGTAGAAGATGGAAGGGACTATCTTGCAGTGAAAAGACAATCCTTGCAAGACTTAATAAGTAACGATATAAAATTTGAGGAGGATTAAGATGGAAAAGGTAAATGTAGCAGTAGTTGGAGCAACAGGAGTTGTTGGTAGGAAGATAATCGAAGTTTTGGAAGAAAGGAATTTTCCGGTAAATAATTTGATCCCCCTTGCAAGTAAAAAATCTGCAGGTTTAAGTTTAAAATTTAGGGGAGAAGATATAGAGGTAAGGGAGCTTAATGAAAATTCCTTTGATAGTGGCATAGACATAGCCCTATTTTCTGCTGGTGGTTCAGTATCAGAAAAGTATATTCCTATAGCAATTTCTAAAAATGTAAGGTGCGTAGACAACTCTTCCTTTTATAGGATGCATGAGGATGTTTGCCTAGTAGTACCAGAAATCAATAGTCAAGAGATTACCAAGGATACTATGCTAATAGCCAACCCTAACTGCTCAACTATCCAATCAGTCCTTGCCATAAAGCCAATCTTAGATAAGTTCGAGATTAAAAGAATAATCTATAACACCTACCAAGCCGTATCAGGTGGGGGAAAGAAGGCCCTAGATGACCTCCATAACCAAACAAATAATAAGTGGAAGTATAAGATATTTAACAATGTCCTTCCTCAAATAGATGATTTCACAGACAACGGCTACACCAAGGAAGAGATGAAGATGATAAATGAAACTAGAAAAATCTTTGGTGATGATAGTCTAAAGATAACAGCGACAACAGCCAGGGTTCCAGTAGAAAATTCCCACGCAGTATCAATCAACCTAGAACTAGACAGAGACTTCGATTTAGATGAAATCAAGGACCTCCTATCCAACCAAGAAGGGGTAAGCCTTGTAGATGATATAGCAAATGAAATATATCCTCTTCCTACAGAGGCTACAGGTCATGACGATGTATTTGTTGGAAGGGTAAGGAGAGACTACTCAATAGAGCATGGTCTCAACCTATGGTGTGTAGCAGATAATATTAGAAAGGGAGCAGCTACCAACGCTGTCCAAAACGCAGAACTTTTATTGGAGGTATAAATGTTATTTGAAGGAAGTGGAGTTGCGATAATTACTCCCTTTAATGATGATGGTTCAGTTAACTATGAAGAATATGAAAACTTGCTAGACTTTCACTTAGCAAAGGGTACAGATGCTATTATTGCCCTAGGTACTACTTCTGAGGCTGCCTGCCTTAGTGAAGAAGAAAAACTAAAGCTAGTTGATATTAGTGTCAAGAAGCTAGATGGACATCTTCCTCTAATAGTAGGAACTGGTTCAAATAATACCTACGCGGCAGCTGAATTTTCAAAAAAGATATCAGCTATAGATGGAGTAGATGGCCTCTTGGTCGTAACCCCATACTATAACAAGGCAAACAAGGAAGGACTTTATAGGCACTTCGAATATATAGCCAACAATTCAACTAAGCCAATTATTCTGTACAATGTCCCATCAAGGACAAATGTAAATATCGACATAGACACCCTAGAAAGGCTAGCTAAAATCGACAATATTGTCGGTATCAAGGATGCTACTGGAGATCTTGCCTATACTACAAGCATTAGGTCAAGGCTTGGAGATGACTTTGCCATCTATTCTGGTAATGATGATTTAATCGTGCCAATGCTTAGTCTTGGAGCAAATGGAGTTATATCGGTCCTCGCAAATATTTTGCCAAAGGAAGTTCACGATATGTGTGAATATGGACTAAGAGGAGACTTTGCAAGTGCTGCTAAGCTTCAAATCAAGCTCTATGATTTGACCAAGGCCTTGTTTAATGAAGTAAATCCAGTCTGCGTGAAGTACGCTGCTTCCCTCCTAAACCTATGCAAAAACAAGCTAAGACTTCCTCTTAGTGGAGCAAGTGATGGAAGTAGGGACCTTATCGAAAAAGCCTTGGAGGAATTAAATGATTAGAATACTATTATCAGGTGCTACAGGCGCCATGGGAAATGTTATAAGAAATATAGTAGATACTTCTTACGAATACGAGATAGTGGCAGGCTTTGCTGATGTAAAAGAAGATGGGGAAGGCTTTAATATCTATCAAAACATGGAAGAAATTGATGAAGAAGCAGACCTAATCATAGACTTCTCATCCAAGGCGACCCTAGGACCTATCTTAAAATACGCCCTAGCAAAGAGCTTACCCCTAGTACTAGCATCTACTGGCTATGACGAAGAAGACCTTGATGCGATAAATGATGCAAGTAAGGAAATCCCTATAGTCCAAGCAGGCAACTTCTCCCTAGGAGTAAATGTTATGGTCTATATCAGCAAATTATTAGCTGAACTTCTAGAAGGCTTTGATATAGAAATAGTAGAAGCCCACCACAACAAAAAAAAGGATGCCCCATCAGGCACTGCCAATATGCTATTTGATGCAGTAAACGAAGGACGAGGGGGAAACCTACAAAAGGTCTATGGCAGAAGTGGATTTACTGACAAGAGGGATCCTGATGAAGTAGGTATCCACTCCCTAAGGGCAGGTACTATTAGTGGGAACCACGAAGTAATCTTTGCAGGAGATGATGAGATTGTAAAAATCTCCCACCACGCAGCCAGCAAAAAAATCTTTGCCCTAGGTGCCCTTAAGGCAGCTAAATATATAATAAAGCAAAAACCAGGACTAATTGATATAAATGAAATTTTGAATATAGGAGAATAGAATGATAAGAATAGGTATAGTCGGATATGGAAACCTCGGTAAGTCAGCAGAAAAAATAATAGAAAATACTCCAGATATGGAACTAAGGGGAATCTTCTCCAGAAGAGATATCGAAGGAGATGGGTTCTATAGGCTAGAAGATATCCTCGACTACAAGGATGAAATAGATGTCCTAATCCTCTGTGGGTCTTCTGATAAGGATATAATGGAGCAAGGGCCAGAGCTAATAGCAAACTTTAATACAGTTGATAGCTTCGATACCCATAAAAATATTTATGATTACTTTAATCTAATGGATAAGAAGGCTAAGGAAAACAAAAAATCAGCCTTGATAGCGACTGGATGGGACCCAGGTCTTTTTTCCTTAGTGAGGACTATAAGTGAATCTGTCTTAGCAGATGGTAATACCTACACCTTCTGGGGCAAGGGGATAAGCCAAGGCCACTCAGCAGCCGTTAGAAATATAGAGGGAATAGCAGATGCTGCCCAATACACCATCCCAAAGGATGATTTTATAGAAGACGTTAAGGCAGGCCATAACCCAGAATTCACTCCAGAAGCAGCCCACACTAGGGAAGTCTTTGCAGTAGCTGAAGAAGGCTATGACACTGCTGAGCTTGAAAAAAAGATAAAAGCAATTCCAAACTATTTTGATAAATACGAAACCACAGTTCACTTTATTAGCCAAGAAGAGTTAAACGAAAACCACAAGGGCATGCCTCATGGGGGTAGGGTCATAAGGTCTGGCAAGTCACCTAAGGGCTATCAATCAAATGTAGAATTTGGTCTAGACCTTGAGAACAACCCAGACTTTACAGCAGCTGTAGATGTAGCATACGCTAGGGCAATCTATAGGCTAAATAGTGAAGAAAGATATGGAGCCTTTACCATACTAGATGTAGCTCCAGCTTACCTATCTCTAAAGGACAGGGATAGCCTTCTAAAAGAAAATATATAATATCGAGACTTGCTAGATTAATTTCTGGCAAGTTTTTTATTGGGACAAAGGTAAGTATAAGGTCTTCCCATAAGGTATAATAAAATAAACTAAGAAGAATTATAAGATTATACAAGAGGTGCATCATGACCCTGCAACAACTTAGATATATAATAGCCATAGCCGAAGAAGGATCCATATCCAAGGCCAGTAAAAAATTAATATTAAGTCAGCCATCTATATCAAAGGCTGTCTTTGACCTAGAAAATGAACTTAATATCAAGATTTTTTACAGGACCAATAGGGGAGTTAGCCTAACTGAAGAGGGAGAAGAGTTTCTTTCCTATTCGAGGTCTGTTATAGAACAGGCTGATTTTTTGGAATCAAAATATAAGACTGAGGGAGGAACCAAGAGGGTCTTTTCCATATCAAGCCAACACTATGCCTTCGTAGTAAATGCCTTTGTCCTTTTGGTTAAAGAATTTGGTAAGAGGGAATATGACTTTTCCTTGAGAGAAACTACTACCTATCAGATTATAGAAGATGTAAAGAAATTAAGGAGCCAGATAGGGATTATGTACCTTTCAAATTTTAATAGGAACATACTCCTTAGGATCCTAGAAAAGGAAGGCCTTGCCTTTAATACCATCTTTAAGGCTAAACCCCATGTCTTTATTTCGAGAAACCACCCACTTGCCAAGAAGGAAGAGATCTCCTTGGAGGATCTTTCTGATTATCCAAGGCTATCTTTTGAGCAGGATGTAAATAATTCTTTTTATTTCTCAGAAGAGCTATTTCCAACAGAATCTAGTCCCAAAAATATCTATGTAACAGATAGGGCTTCGATTTTTAACCTAATAATAGGACTCGATGGCTACACCATATCATCAGGAGTCTTGTCTGAAGACCTCAACGGCAGCGAAATAGTTGTAAGGGCCCTAAGGGCAGAAGAAGATATGGATATAGGCTACATCACCCTCAAGAATAGGCCCCTAGACCCAGTTTCTAAGAGATATATAGAATTTTTGAAGGGCTATATAGATAATTTTAAACCATCAAATCTGCTATAGAAAAAAACTATAACAGTTCATAGAAAACAAGTATTAACACCTTTAGGCTTAATTGTTTTATAATATAAGAAAATAATTAAGCTATTTTTTTATGTTAATAAAGGAGAATACAATGAAAACATCAATAATAGGATTTCCTAGAATTGGAGAAAATAGAGAACTAAAATTTGCAACAGAGAAATATTTCAAGAATAAAATATCTTTTGAAGAACTAGAAGAAACAGCCAAAGAAATTAGAAAAAATGCCTGGACTAAGCAAAAAGACTCAGGCCTTGACTATATTGTATCTAACGACTTTTCCTACTATGACTTGTTCCTAGATGCAGCTGTAACCTTCAATATCATTCCAAAAAGATACAAAGACCTAAAGCTAGATCCAATCGATACCTACTTTGCTATGGCAAGGGGTTACCAAAAGGATGGTCTAGATGTAAAGGCCTTATCAATGAAAAAATGGTTCAATACAAACTACCACTACATGGTAGCAGAAATAGAAGACGATACAGAGATTAAATTAAATTCAACTAAGGCCTTTGATGAGTACAAGGAAGCCAAGGACCTTGGTATTGAAACTAAGTCAACAATTGTAGGACCATTTACTCTACTAAAATTAATTGACTTCAAGGGAGATAAGGGAATAGACGACTTCAAGAATGACCTTGTAGGAGCTTATATAGAATATATATCTAAGTTTAATGACCTAGGCCTCAAAGTCCTTCAATTTGAAGAGCCTTATATAGTAAAAGACCTTGATAGTGAAGATATAGCTTTGTTTAAGGAAGTCTACAGGGAGATTTTGGCTAATAAAAAAGACATCAAGATCCTTCTCCAAACCTACTTTGGTGATGTGAGAGATATCTACCAAGACCTCCAAGAATTAGACTTTGATGGCATAGGACTAGACTTTATTGAAGGAAGAAAAACTCTTGAATTAATCAATCAATATGGCTTTGCTTATGGCAAGATATTATTTGCAGGTCTAATAAATGGTAAAAATATCTGGAGAAATTCCTACAAGAAGACCATAGAAGTCCTAGATGGACTAAGAAAGAAGGGAATTAACTGCGTTCTATCAACTTCTTCATCATTATTGCATGTACCATATACAATTACAAATGAAGATGAATTGGATGAAAAATACAAAAAACACTTTGCCTTTGCCTATGAAAAGCTAGAGGAATTAGAAGAGATAAAAACAATAGCAGATAGAGACTACGAAAATGAAGAAATCCTCAAGAGAAACCAAGACCTACTAGCTAATAGGGAAGACTATGTAGACGAGTCAGTAAGGGAGAGGGTTGCATCAATCGATGATTCTATCTTTACAAGGATTGATTCCTTTGAAAAGAGAGAAGAAGTTCAAGCAGAAGAATTTGACCTTCCATTATTCCCAACTACAACTATAGGATCCTTCCCACAAACTGCTGACGTTAAGAGAAATAGGAAGAGATATAAGAATGGCGAAATCACTAAGGAAGAATACGAAGAATTTAACCTCCAAAAAATTAAGGAATGTATAGCCCTCCAAGAAGAGATTGGCCTTGATGTCCTAGTCCATGGAGAATTTGAAAGAAATGACATGGTTGAGTACTTTGGTGAACACCTATCAGGTTACTTATTTACCAAAAAGGCTTGGGTTCAATCTTATGGTACTAGATGTGTTAAGCCACCTATAATCTGGGGAGATGTTAAGAGAAATGAACCTATTACAGTTAAGTGGTCAACCTATGCCCAATCCCTAACCGACAAACCAGTCAAGGGAATGCTTACAGGTCCTGTTACTATCCTAAACTGGTCCTTCCCTAGAGAAGACATATCAATCCAAGAATCAACCTACCAAATAGCCCTCGCTATCCGTGATGAAGTTCTTGACTTAGAAGCAGCTGGTATCAAGGTTATCCAAATAGATGAGGCTGCCCTAAGGGAAAAACTACCACTAAGAAAGACTGACTGGTATAGCGAATACCTAGACTGGGCAATACCTGCCTTTAGAATAGTTCACTCAGGCTGCAAGGCAGATACCCAAATCCACACCCATATGTGCTATTCTGAGTTTGGAGATATAATCAAGGCTATTGATAACATGGATGCTGACGTAATAAGCTTTGAAGCATCAAGATCTAACCTAAAGATTCTTGACTTCCTAAAGGAAAATAACTTCAAAACCCACGTAGGTCCAGGAGTCTATGATATCCATTCACCAAGAGTACCTAGTGTAGAAGAAATTACAACAAGTCTTAGAAAGATGATAGAAAAACTTGACTACAAGAAATTATGGGTAAACCCAGACTGTGGTCTAAAAACTAGGGGAGAAGAAGAAACTGTAAAGGCCCTAAAGAACCTTGTAGAAGCAAGCTTGGAGTTAAGAAATGAATACCAAGGAAAAAACTAAGGATAGAACTGTACTTAGTTTTGAGCTCTTCCCACCAAAGAAAACATCTCCTATAAGCTCCATCTATGAAACCCTAGATAAGCTAATAGAACTAAAACCAGATTCCATATCAGTAACCTATGGGGCAGCTGGTAATGATACAAGTGCTAGAACCTTCCAAATAGCAGGAGATATCAAGGAAAAAGGAGTAGAATCTGTAGCCCACCTTATATCAATAGGACTTACTAAGGAAGACCTTCTCAAAAAACTTGAGGTCCTTAAAGAAAAAAATGTCAACACTATCCTCGCCCTAAGGGGAGACAAGCCAGACTTCCCTTATCCAAAGGGAGACTACGAACACGCGTCAGACCTAGTGGCAGCCATCAAAGAAAATAGCGACTTTCACATAATAGGAGCGGCCTATCCTGAGGGCCACTTTGAATGTCCAAGTCTAGTAGATGATATAAAAAACCTTAAGAAGAAGGTAGATGCAGGTTGTGATAGCCTTATCACCCAGCTATTCTTTGATAATGAAGACTTCTATAAGTTTAGAGATATGTGTGACCTTGCAGGTATAAATGTACCGATTAAAGCTGGAATTATGCCAGTAGTAAACAAGAAACAAATCGAAAGAATGGTATCTCTTAACAATATAAGAGTTCCTAAGAAATTTATGAAAATCATGAACAAGTACGAAAATGACAAGGTAGCCATGAGGGATGCAGGAATAGCCTATGCAGTTGACCAAATAGTTGACCTAGTATCATCAGGAGTTTATGGCATCCACCTCTACACAATGAACAAACCCTACGTAGCAG
>JALEUV010000085.1 GCA_022780515.1 Anaerococcus sp.
TGTATTCAATGTCAGTAATAAGACCTTCAATCTTTTCTTCTTCGTAAGAAATAGCTATTCTATCTCCTACATCAAGGCTTGGATCTCCTATAGTTACCATATCAAAAGGTGTATGATGAATCTTACAAATTTCAGTAAGAATAACCTCACACATTCTTTTTCTTTTTTCTGGAAGTCCTAACTGCATCAGTGGATTTATCCCAAGATTCATAGTTAGCCCATCATCATTTTCTAAAGAATAATATTCAGCTATTTTAGTCTTTGCATTTGTTGAGTTAATAGCCGTATATCTTGTTTTAAAATCTGATACAGATGAAGAAAATCTTTCTCTCGTTTTAATTTCAGTGGATATACTTTCTGCATACTTTTTTAAAACCAATTTACCATCACGAGAGATCTGTGCAAAAGTACCAAGAGTTGATGCTATATAGTGAATAAAGTCTCTATAGGTTTCTATATCATGGTCTTGGTAAATAGCCAGAACTTCCTCTCCATTTACAAAAGCTTTTACCTCATCTTCTGTCATACCTAGTTCTACCTTGCACTTCTCAAATGAGAGACTTAGTAATTCAAAGGCTGTACCAAAGGTATCTGTTACTGGGAAATTCTTATCAAATCTAAGCATATAGTCATAGCCTTTTAGTTCTAAAATCTTCTTAGACCTATTTGCCTCAGTAACATCAAATATTCCCATTGGTATGGTTTCTATATTTTTATTTTCTAATTCTTGATGGTAAAAAATTTCTAGCTTTGAATCCTCTAAAGAATACCTATCTATATTTGAAAAAAGACTAATTCCAAATTCTCCGGCATAAACTGTCCCTATTTCAAGTTCAGAAGATCCAGAGCATGAACGATGGATGTATCCAGACCCTTTTAAAATATCCTTATTTGTAAAGGGAATAGTGGTCTCATCTTTTAAGATGATATTTCCCGTCCAGTAAAATTTACGAGAGTTCTTTTTTATAACTGTTTTATATTCATTACTTGTTGGATACATTAGTACTCCTCCAAAGAAAAAGATACTTCCCACAATCCTTTATAAGAAGTATCTTTTATTAATTTGACTTGAAATTTATCTATATACATTTGTGTCTCTTTTAATTCTAATGTTTCTGTATCTAAGTATTTAACTTGAAGATTAGACTTATTAGCAAAACTACTCAATGTCTTTACAAGTTTAGGACTGCAAGAAAAACTTACAGAAATACTTGCTACTTTGTTTCTAACAATATCTCTCTGAATAGTTCCTGCTTCTGTCTCTCCTCCAGTATCTGCTTCTATATCTCTAAACTCCAAATCATAAGAATTTGGTAGTGGTAGGTCTACTCCTTCAATAATTAAATATGATTGATATTTCATTACCTACCTCCACTTCTTAAATTCTTACGCATAGATGCATTGACAATTACTTCATCAAGTAGTGTGCCTCCAAGATAAACCGGGATAACTATGTCTCCAGAATTTTCTGATTTTAAATTGATATTTGCAAGTGCATCAGATATTTGCCTTCCCATATCAATTCCATTTATAGCAGATTCTTTATCGTATCCACCCATACCAACAGCTGATATATTTGGACTTAAAACCATATCACTTGCAACATTTTTCATTGAAGATTGTACTAGTCTCCTGCTCTTTTCTATCCCCTTAGATAAGCCTTCCATAAAGTCTGGCATCCATGATTCGTAGTCGGTAAGTGGGCCAACATCTGGTACTGAAAAGTGCAGGTAGGATCTAATGGTTGATGCCACATTAGATACAGCAGATGTCACATTGCTAATCGCATTTCTAATCCCTCTTGCAATTCCATTAATCATATCTGCTCCCCATGTATAAGCTTGAGATGCCAAATTCTTAATGTGATTAACCGCATTATTAAATCCATTTCTAATAGTAGACTGAATATTTGACATGGTCGATGAAATACTTGATCTCATAGAATTAAAGGCAGATGATACTGCTGACTTTGCAGTATTCACTGCAGAGGAGATAGTTGACTTTATAGAATTCCAAGCAGATGAAACAAAGGACTTTATGTTATTCATTGTTGATGAGATAAAGGTCTTTATCCCATTCCAAACTGATTCAAGAACTGTCTTAATGGCAGTGATGATAGTCTCAATTGTAGTTTTTATGTTTGTCCAGGATGTAGAAATAAATGTCCCAATGGCAGTAATGACTGTTGTTAAAAACTCTTTTAGTCCATTCCAAATAGTCTCAATTTTTACCTTTATAGCATCAAGAACTGTTGAAATTAAAGTCTTAATACCTTCCCAAGTAGTTTTTATAAACTCTCCAACTGCTGTAAATACTTCTGTAGTTATAGTTGAAATAGCTGCCCATATATTGGTAAAGGTAGTTTGAATTCCTGTCCAGAGGCTTGTAAAGAATTCTCCTAAACTTTGCCATAAACTCTTGGCTCCTTCAATAAAGGTATTCCAAGATTCAGTTAGAAAAGTTGTTATAGATGTCCAGATACTGTTCCAACCTTCAGAAAGTCCATTCCATAGATTGGCGAAGAAGTCCTTGATGTCTTTCCAAGTAGTTTTAACTCCTTCAATAAATCCAGACAAAAATTCTGATAGAAAACTTGTGATTTCAGTCCAAGTGCTTGTCCAGGATTCTGATATTCCCTGCCAAAGATTTACGAAGAATTCTTTTATTCCATTCCAAATAGCAACAGTTGATTCCTTAATAGTTTCCCATATGGAGATGACCCCTTCTCTAAACCAGTCGCACTTCTTCCATAAAAGAACAAGACCAGCTATTACTGCACCAATAGCAATAGGAACAATCCCAATGGCTGATACTACTGCA
>JALEUV010000100.1 GCA_022780515.1 Anaerococcus sp.
TGGTTATACCCGCGCAAGCGGGGGTGATCCTACCCGCTATCGCCAGCTCTACTTTCCAAAACCAGTTATACCCGCGCAAGCGGGGGTGATCCTTACCAAATTCTTGTAAAAAAAGTATAAACTCAGTTATACCCGCGCAAGCGGGGGTGATCCTACCAGTTTCTGGCATTTTAGTCAAGCACAGAAGTTATACCCGCGCAAGCGGGGGTGATCCTCATCCTTAGCTACATGGTAAAAGCCGTCATTAGTTATACCCGCGCAAGCGGGGGTGATCCTGGCTACAGATACGGGGAACTTAAAAACTCGCTGTTATACCCGCGCAAGCGGGGGTGATCCTAAGTATCTTCATCATCTTCAGAAACTTCTCCCGTTATACCCGCGCAAGCGGGGGTGATCCCAAGAGAGTACAGATGTAGAGGACTTCATAGAAGTTATACCCGCGCAAGCGGGGGTGATCCATATGTTCCTTCTGCTGGATATACAGAAGGAGAAGTTATACCCGCGCAAGCGGGGGTGATCCTGCCCTTCCTTCTTACCTGCCTGTTGAAAAGTTGTTATACCCGCGCAAGCGGGGGTGATCCAGACTGCTGCAGGGTGGGAGGTGTTTGTCACGCGTTATACCCGCGCAAGCGGGGGTGATCCTTTTTGTGGAAATAGATTTTGTCCTCATTGTTCGTTATACCCGCGCAAGTGGGGGTGATCCCAAATCCTTGATTCCATAATTTAGCCATATAATGTTATACCCGCGCAAGCGGGGTTATTTTGTTAGGGCTTGTAGTTGAAAGTTTACTTGTAGATAAGGCAATTCTTTAGAGGGGTTATATCTAGATGATGTTTGGAAAGTTATGTATAGGGGTGGATTTTTTAGATATTTTTAGGGGAAGAGGCTTGGTAGATCTTATGTGTGGCGAGTTTTGTTAGAATTTTTTGTCGATAATTATTATGTAGGGGGAGGATGATCCCTTGTTGGGGTAGGATAGTTTGAGGCAGGCGTAGTCTTTTTCTTCTAGGCCTCCTAGGTAGGTTTCTATTTCTTTGGCTTCTTTATTTCCTTCCTTGTGGCCCCTGTAGATGGTTAGGACTATGCGGCCATTTTTGTTTAAAAGCTTTAGGAGTTTATCTAGACTCTCGATGGTTGTTTGGGATCTTGTGGTTATTTGTTGGTCAGATCCTGGCAAGTAGCCTAGGTTGTAGACTCCTAGGTCTATTTTTTCTGTTATGTGTTTGTCTATGTTTTGGTGGCCATCTTTTATGAATTTGAAGTTTTTTCTTGGGCCTATTAGGCTTTTGGTTTTTCTTTCTGCTTCATCTTGGATGTCAAAGGAGTAGAGGAGGTCAGGCTCTAGGTTTTCTAGGATAAAGAGGGAGTCTTTGCCTGTACCTGCTGTCATATCTACTGCTATTTTGACATTTTCTTGGTCTAGGATCATTTTTTTGGCAAGGTCAGTTATTTTTTCTATCATCAGTAGGCCTCGTAGTTTTTTGTGTCATTTCCGTCTATGTCTTTTAGGAAGGTTGGTTTTGATGGGTTTTCTTCTCTTATGGGCATACCCATCCTGTGCATTTCGTTTAGTTTGAAGATCATAAGGTTTACATTGACGCAGTAGATGCTGGCTAGTTGGTTGTAGGTGTAGCCTTCTTTGACGTCTTCTATTATTTTGTTTTCGTCTAGGAGGAGGTGGGCTGCAAAGATGTTTGCCTCAAGTTCCATATCTGATCTTATGTCAAATAGTTCGTATTCTATGGCTCCATCTCCTGCCTGATTTTTGTGGTAGATGTGGTGGCCTAGTTCATGGGCAAAGACCATGTTTTTTATGCTTTCGTCTACATAGGGGTTGTAGAAGACGAAGCTTATTCCTTCTATTATTTTGTACATGCCCAGAAGTTTGGTGTTAGATTTAAAGGCTATAAGGTGGACTCCCATGGCTTCTAAGATTTCTTTGGGATCTCGGCTCTGGTAGGTTTTTATTATAGCCTTTACGTCCTGGTAGATTTTATCATAGGATAGGGTCATTGGTTGTTCCCTTTGTTTTTGGAGTTTTCTGCCTTGGCTATGTAGTAGGCTTCTGTTATGGCATCGAGGATGGTTCTCTTGTCTTCTTCTGGTATTTCACCTCCTGCCATTAGTCCTATTACGCCATTTATCATATCTTCTGTAGCCTCTAGGCCACCTTCTGAGTATTTTTCTCTGGCTTCTTTGGCCTTGAATTTGAAGTCGTCTTCGTCTGTGACTAGGTAATCATGGTTTGTGTCCAAGACTTCTGATAGTTTGTCATAGATTTCCCTATATCTTGGTAGGGTTTGACCTTGCTCATACCTTGAAATTGTCTTGGTTGATACCTTTATTATTTCTGCTAGTTCTTGTTGGGTAAGACCCTTACGTTCTCTTAGGTCTCTTAGTTTTTTGGCAAATCCCATACTTACTCCTTTTTGTTGAAAGACTTTTAGTGTTTATTTATCTTGACAAAAGACTTCTAGAGTCTTATAATTATATTAAAGTCATTTATTGTCTTAATTATACATTAATAGTCCATTATATTCAAGGAGAACTTATGAAGAGAGTTATTTTACATTCAGATATGAATGCTTGTTATGCATCTATAGAAGCTAAGTTAAATCCTAAGCTCAAGGGAATCCCTATGGCTGTAGCAGGAAATCCTGAGAATAGGCATGGGATAATTCTTGCCAAGAGTCAGGAGGCCAAGGTCATGGGGGTTACAACTGGAGAGCCTATCTGGCAGGCTATGGCCAAGTGTCCTGACCTCACCATAGTCCCTCCCCACTACGAGGAGTATCTTAGGCACTCAAAGATGGCAAGGAAGATTTATTATGACTATACCAACCAGGTAGAACCCTTTGGTTTGGACGAGTGTTACTTGGATGTGACAGGGTCAACCCATCTCTTTGGCTCAGGAGAGGATATAGCCATGGAAATCAAGGAGA
Source organism: Anaerococcus sp. (assembly GCA_022780515.1). Classification (GTDB taxonomy): domain Bacteria; phylum Bacillota; class Clostridia; order Tissierellales; family Peptoniphilaceae; genus Anaerococcus. Next base: position 2,944 of record JALEUV010000100.1, read on the forward strand.
GGGTCAAGAAGGAAATTGGGATAACAGTGAGTGTCGGGGTGTCTTTTTGTAAGATTTTTGCGAAATTAGGCTCAGATATGAAGAAACCTGATGCTATAACTGTGATTGATGAGGATAATTTTAGGGACAAGGTCTGGCCCTTAGAGGTAAGAGAACTAGTAGGAATCGGTAGGGCCACTGAGAGGAAGCTCCACTCTATAGGAGTATACACCCTAGGCGAGCTTGCTAGGACTGATGTTGATATTTTGAAGGACCTCTTGGGGATAAATGGGGTCTACCTCTGGCAGTATGTAAATGGAGAGAATAAGAGGGAGGTCCACGATAGGGACTTTTGCCAGGATATAAAGACCATAGGCAATTCTACGACCTGTAGGAAGGACCTATTAAATAATGAAGAAGTCTTCAATGTCTTCCAGCTCCTCTCCCTCCAAGTCTCAAGGAGGCTAAGGGATGCGAAGCTTGAAGCAGGTGGGGTCGAAGTTTTTGTAAGGGATAGTAAGCTTTGCTCATCCCACTTTCAAAGGGTAATAAACCTCGCTAGCCAATCTTCTATAAACATAGCCAAGGAAGGGATGGAGCTTTTTAAGGAAAAATATGACTGGGACCTACCTATAAGGGCCCTTGGCATAAGGGCTATCAATCTCAGAAAGGAAGGAACAGGTAGCCAGCTAGATGTCTTTTCTGACTACCAAAAATTTGAGAAAAACGAATCCTGCGACAAGGCTATCTATGAGATAAGGAAAAAATATGGCAATAAAGCCATCTCCTTTGCCTCCCTAAGCCTAGATACCAAGACCCCAGAATTAAATGAGGTCATAACCCTTCCAATGACCCACTATAATTTTTAGTAGGAGAATATTGACTAGCTGCATATCGTGTTATATAATAACTATAACAGGAGGTGGCAAGATGTTTTTGAATATAGATTTTTCTTCTGACCTTCCTATATATGAGCAAATAAGAAGGCAGATTATCCTAGCTCTGGCTAGGGGAGATATAGACTATGGCTATGAATTGCCCTCGGTAAGAAATCTTGCAGCAGATATAGGGGTCAATCTCCATACAGTAAATAAGGCCTACAATCTTTTGGAAGAAGATGGAATTATAGAGATAGATAGGAGAAGGGGGTCCAAGATAGTAGACAAGAGCCTTCCTATCAAGGAAGAGAAAAGAGAGGATATTTTTGAAAACCTAGACTTTTTGATATCTTTATCTAAGCTAAAGGGCATTAACAAGGAAGAGATGATCTCTTTAGTAGAAAAGATTTATGGTTTTTAATCGGGAGGAGACAATGAACGATATAAATAAATTGGGGCTAATCTATAGCCTAACAAATTTCTTACTGGCTATCATTTACGCCTATGCACAGGCCTATTCAAAGAGGGGCTACCTCTTGGGAGTGAGCCTATCGGAAACTATGGGAGAAGATAAGAGGGTTAGGGATATTTTAAGAACCTACAAGGCCCAAGTCCTTGCCCTAGGAGTTATTTCTTCGATAGGGATATATTTACTAAGTTTTGTCTTGGGAGAGGCTAGCCTGTCCTTAGTCCTTGTACTGGCTACTATCTTGGTTGGCCTTGTGCCACTTGTTTTACAAAATAAGAGGCTTAGGGAAATAAGCAAGGCTGATGTAAATATTCCAAAAACTAGGGTGGTTTCGGTAGAATTTGCTAGACAAAGGCTAGCTAGTAAAAAGAAAATATTTTTACCTTATGGAATACTTTTCCTAGTAATCCTTGCCTTTGCAATTAAGATCCACCTGGCATATCCAGGATACCCTGAGAAGCTTATTAACCATATGGACTTTTCCGGTAAGATCGATTATACTGATAAGACCTACCTTGGAGTCCAAAGTGTAAGTATAATAAGTCTATTAATGTGGGCGAGCTACCTAGCTACGAATTTAGCAATTCTAAGGGCAAAGGCTAGGATAAGTCCAGATAAGCCAGAGGAATCATTGACAAATCTAATCAAAGTAAGGAGGCTGTGGACCTTTTATTGTCTTATATCAACTTTACTTATGGTCTTACTTTTTCAAGTAGGTGTAGCCGATTTTATGAAAACTGGTAAGAGTTTCCTAACTATCTTTTTGACTGTGGTTTTAGTCACCTTTGCAGTTGCCTTTCCACTTATAATAGGAAGAAGGTACTCAGTTGATGGGTCAAGAAGGGGCACCTACCGAAACTTGGGCTATGAAGAAGATGATAAGTATTGGCTACTTGGAGCGAGCATCTATTATAATACAGGAGATCCTTCTTTTATTGTAGAGAAGCGAGTGGGAGTTGGCTATACTATAAACCTTGGCTCAAGGTTAGGCAAAATTATTTTGGTCTTGGGATTATTGATACTAATAGCAGTCTTTGTGAGACTATACTTTGGATAAAGACAAGGGTCTTAGGGGTAAATCCTCTAGGGCCTTTTTCCTTGGGTAAGG
>JALEUV010000014.1 GCA_022780515.1 Anaerococcus sp.
AGTCTTTGAACTTTTTTCTTGTTTATTACAAGACCTATTCTTCTAAGCATTGCATGTATTCTTCTGTATCCATAGTTTGGATTATCTTTTCTTATTTTCTTGATTTGATTCTCAAAGGCTTCATCTTTATTTTTTCTGTCAAATCTTTTTTTCCAATACATGTATGTTGACTTAGGGAATTTTAAATAGCTAAGCAAATCTTTTAATAGATATTTTTCTCTTAATGAGTCAATTATTCTAGCTATTCTCTCATTTTCTGATCTTCCTCGTCTTCTAATTCCATCTTTTTTGTAGAAAATCTATTTCCATTTGTGCCCAGTAAAGCTTATCTTTAAGTTCAGCAATTTCATCTATTTCTTCCTTAGAATATTCTTTCTTTCCTTGTTCTTTATTTTTATCTTTAGTCATGCTTAAAAGGTCTTCCTCTCTTTTTAGGTCTAAGTCCATCAAGTCCTTGATTTCTAAAATCAATTACCCATCTAGCAATGATCGCTGGATTATTAATCTTAAATTGATTAGAAAGTTCTTGATAGGACATTTCTCTTGTTAAGTACAACTTTACTACATTTTTCTTAAATTCGAAAGAGTAACTTTTATTTTTTCTAGAAATTTTTAAGCCTTCATATCCTTGTGTTTTGTATGAATTAACCCATCTTCTGACTACTGAATGATCACTGAGTCCATATTTATCAGTTAAATTTTTATATCTTCCTTCTTTATTTAAGTATTCTTGTACTATTTTCATCTTAAATTCTGTGCTATATTTTGCCATGAAAAAACTGACCTCCTCTAAGTTGTTTTTGAGTCCAACTTTTTGGGGTCAGTTCACTACTACGAAGTCTGTTACATCGCAATTTTTTAAAGAATTGGATTTCATGACATAAAACATACCTACAGCTCGTTTCACTCACTGGGTATGTTATTAAAATAGAGCATTTGCTCTTTTGTCTCTTTATTAAAATAAGTCATCTATTTTTCTGTATTCTGCTTTTTTTGAATCTCTTGAAAAATACATTCTGCTCTAAAATTATTTCTACAATACCTTAGTTCTTTATCTAACTTTTTAAGCTCTGCTTGTCTTCTCTTAAGAACTTATACTCCTTTGCCTTCTTTTGCGTCTTTATAGTCTCTTTCAAATGTATTCATTTTATTTCCTCGCTCTCTTTATTTCTTTGTAGTTTTTTTGAAGTTCTCTGTCTAAGGTTTCTGCTTCTGCAAAAAGCTCAAATTCTTCGTCCGTTAAGTTTCCCTTTGATCTTTCCCAAAGTTCTCCGTGAGCTTGGTTGGCACATTTTTTTGCTGTTTGTGCTATGTCTAAATGGTTAATCGCTAGACTTTTTACAGATAAAAATTCTTATCTTGCGGATGAATATATCCTAGCTCTTGGCAATTCAGCAAGGAATAGCTTTATAAAACTTAATGATTATGTGGACATAAGTCAAAAAAATTTTGCAGTTGGTTTTAGAATTGAACATTTGCAAAGGGATATTAATCTAAGCCAATATAAAATAGAAGATGAAAGATTACCACAAGCATCTTATTTTCTAAAATATTTTGATAAAGAAAAGAATATATTTGTCTATAGTTTTTGCATGTGTCCAGGAGGCTTTATTGTACCTGCTTCTAGCGAGAAAGATAGGCTCTGTGTAAATGGAATTAGCTACCATAATCGATCTAATACAAACGCAAACGCTGCTATCGTGTGTGCAGTTAACTCAGAAATACTAGGAAAAGAAACTCTTGCCGGTATAAAATTTCAAAGAGATATAGAAGAAAAAGCCTATAAACTTGGTGGAGGCAATTTTACTGCACCTGTTCTAAGACTTGATGATTATAGTAATGGAAGAGTATCAAATAAACTTGGTAAAATTAGACCATCATACACCCCTAATTACAAATTTGCTGACCTTAATGAAATATATCCAGCTAAAATAAATGAAGCTATAAAAATTGCCTTGAAAGATTTTGGCAAAAAAATTGATGCTTTTCACAAGGCGATGCTATTCTTACAGGTTTTGAAACGAGAACATCATCCCCTATTAGGATTGAAAGAGATAGGAATTACTCAACTATTAAATATAAGAATTTAAGACCAATTGGAGAAGGTGCTGGCTACGCAGGTGGCATTGTATCATCTGCCCTTGATGGTCATAAGTGTGCTATTTCTATATCGGAAAAATAAAAATATAAAAATCAATCCTTCTTTATCAAGCTTAAGTATAAGCATCGACAAAGCCACCAAATTATCACTAATGTCGGTGCTATTTTTTAAAATTTATATAAATTGCCAACTACTGATAAAGAAGAAAATATCACTTGCTTATAACCTTCTTTATCAATAGTCAGTGTCTTTATTATTAATACCTATCTTTCTCTTTGCATGATTTTTGTAATATCAATATAGCATACAACCTATCTTTAAATAAATTATGAAAATTATTATATAGCTACTAGCTATAAATATTTAATTGATAGCTAATGATTGCCTATATTTCAAATGTTTATCTTTACTATGCCAACAAGAAATCAAAATCAATCAACCTTACTTAGGCTATATGTTGGTTTTCTTTGAGCCTACACCCCTTGCGATAATTTCACCATTTATTTCTAAATCTTTGACTTGACCGCCATTGATATTATAACTTACAACTCCATCACCACTTGTTTCTATATTGTTTCCAACACTCAATTTTTCTATTACTGCGCCTTCTAGTACGCTTATACCATCAGCCTTTAAAGTTTTAATAACACCTTTTAAAAGTGTTTCTCCCTCTCCGCCAAAAGTTTCAACTGATTTTTTGATAGTTATCTTTCCTACTGGTTTGGAAAATTGGATTCCAATAGATCCATCTCCAATAGTTTTATGGAATCAAAGCTTGCATCACCTATAGTACCATCATACTGATTGAATCCCCTAGCACCCTTGCCATAAGTTTCAATTGGGCTATTTGCAACAAATTTGTCAACTGTACCAAAATTGACAAAGCCAATACCACTTGAACCATAACTAATTACTTTTTCATTAGTTGTCCAATCATCTACATGACCCCAAACATCAAGAACCATATCATTATTTCCATATGTTTTTACTAGGCCATTTGAAACAATTTTTTTAGCATAAGCACCATATACAATAAATATTGCACCTGTAATTAAATTTGGCTGACCAGTTGGTATCATACCATTAGAATAAACATCCTTAGTTTCAAGCTCATTTATTATAACTGCTCCACCCTCATCAGCAAATCCAGATATAAAGACTCCACTTCCTAAGACTGGTGCAAATTCTCTTCCTATTTTTAATCCTTTAATATTTGCTAGTATTTTACTATCCTTAGATGGATTAAAATTATAAATTGTAAATGCTCCTTGGTATACAATTACACCATATTTCATTGGTCTTTCTGCAAATCCTCTTGCATCGGCAGCTACTATGTCTAGATTTTCTATGCTTATATTCAAAAATTTGTTGTTTCCTCTTGTCAAAATTTGAACTACACCAGTTACTGTTAGGTCCTTTAAAGTGATATCTTTAAGATCTTCCAAGTCCGAATCTATAAATATAGCTTTTTCTTTATGCGATGTTTGAATTGCAAGGTTTCTTATCTCATTATCACCTTCAAGACCTATTCCACCACCATTCATAAAACTAGTAAACACATTTTCATTTTTTCCAACAATTTTCTTTCCCTTTTTTAAAGTAATAAAGTTTGGTATTGTAAATGAATTATAGATCTCAATTAAATCATCATCTGAAGCTAAAGCTTTTTGTAATTCTAAAAAATTAGTTACTTACATAATATGACTTCCCTACTTATATAAAACATCATTATATTCTGATTTTTTTTCAAATTCTTTTTTTGCATATGGGCATAATGGTATAATTTTTACATGCTCTTCTCTAGCTTTTTCTACTATCATCTCCACTAGTTTAGAGGCATATCCCATGCCCCTAGCACTATCATCAACGTATGTGTGTTCTATTATCCATTTTTTATCAGATGGTGAAAAAGTGCTTTCTCCGACAAGCTTGTCATTTTCATCATAAAGAGCTGACCTGTTCATATTTTTTTCAAATTCTAATCTCATTTGTTTCCCCCTCATAAATACATATAGATTTTTTAACTTTCAATCTTCTAGATTAGTCTGCATTAAATTCAATTTCATCCTTTATAAATGTTCCATTTCTAAGGTCTTGATAAGCCTGTCTAATCTCTTTAGATGTATTCATTACAATAGGACCAGCCCAAGCAACATCTTCATTAAGCTTATCGGAGCTTATAAATAGTACTTGTGCCTTGCTATCTGCATTTTTGATTGTTAGACTGTCACCTTCTGAAAGTTTAGCAGCTGTTTTTTCTTTAATATGTTCATCTCCAACATACACATCCCCAATAAGAGTAAAAATCATTATTGATTTTTGAGGGTCTGTTTCAATTGTGAACTCTTTGTTAGGCTCAAGATGAATATCGTAATAATCAAGTGGTAAATGTTCACCTTTGAAACCATGATGGTCTTTATAGCTTCCAGCAAGTAAACGGATCATACCTCCATCAATATCAATCTCTTCAATATCATCTTTATGAATCTTATTATAAGTTGGCTTGCTCATCTTTTCCTTTTGTGGTAAATTTAGCCAAAGTTGCACTCCAAGAAGTCTCTTCGCTGCTGGTACCATTTCCTCATGCTCAATTCCAGAACCAGAGTTCATCCATTGTACCTCTCCATCACCAATTCCATCTTCATTGCCAAGAGTATCTTTATGAACCATCTTTCCTTTATAAAGATAACTTATTGTCTCTATACCCCTATGTGGATGCATAGGAAATCCAGCAGTATATTCATCAGGGTCTATACTATCAAATGAGTCAAGCATCAAGATAGGATCATAATCCTTAACAGTTGTATTTCCCAAAACTCTTACCAAACTTACTCCAGCACCATCTTTTGTCCTAAAACCTTGCACTTTATTAATTACTTTCCTGTCCATAAATACCTCCAACTTTTTTTAATATTATGAGTAATTCTTCTTTTTCTTCTTCTGTTAACACTGAAAATGTTTCTTCCAACATTTCTGCATTTTTAGCAGCAACTCTTTTGATACAATCTCTTCCCTTATCCTTCAAATGTAAGATACAAACTCTTTTGTCATCTTCACATGGGAGTTTTTCAATATAATCAAGTTTTACTAGATTATTTACAATAACTGAGATTGTCCCAACACTGCTTAAAATCTTCTTCATCACACTCCCAATGCTCATATCTCCCTTGCTATAGAGAGCTTCCAAAACTTCAAACTGCCCAAAGGTCAGACCCTCTTGTTGAGCAGATTTCATTGTTTTTTTGTCAATCTTATCTATGCATCAATGAAGTGCTACAATTAATTTTAAAGAGATATCCATCTGTAACCTCCAACAAACTAAGTGAATAAAGACAAATAATACTTTTAAAAAGTATTTATCTGTTAAATATATCTAACTAGATATAAATTTTCCATAAAAAATTTAGCATTAATTAAAGTTTACTTTTATCTCTTATAATAATCATGCTAAATCTATATATAAAATCATTCAAAGGCTTATCAAATCTTTTTTGTGGAAAGCTCTATTATTTTTTGAACCTCTTCGTCCTTTTCCATTGTTTCCATAAACTTCTTTAAATTTGGATACTCTGTCCATGATTTAGGAGTCTTTAATAACCAACGGCTTAAAATATATGCATATGCATCAAGAACAGTTCTTTTATTTTTATAAATATGAGTCCTTCCCTCAAGTTTATTATCTAATAAGCTTGCAACACTATCAATTTTTTTATAGGCTGCTTCAACAACTTTTTTCAAATCATCTTCATCAGTACTTGTTGTATACTTTTGAGGAGAAAACATAGGCCAGAAAGCTGGATGATAATCAGCTGATAAGAATGTTGACATCTCATTAAATATAAATTCATCCTCTAGACCTTCATCTGGACCTAAATCTTTTTGCTTATATTTGCTTGCAATATAGGACAATATTGGACCTGCTTGAGTTTTTATATCTTTATCTCCTGTATCTAGGCAGGAACAGTACCTGCTGGATTAATCTTCTTATAATCATCAGAAGCTAAGACAACTCTTTCTGTTTCAAAATCAGCCCCAACCCAATGAAGGGCAATCCATACGGATACAGCACATGTACCCGGTGCGTAATAAAAGATTCATAAAATCCTCCTTTATAAATTTTACAAATAAGTATAAAATTTTCTTCTAAATTCTTATATTTACTTAATACCCATTATTTAGATAAATATTCACCAATTGAATTTTTCTACAATAAAATATTATCACTATTATATTACCAAAAAGATAACAATATGGATTTATCAATATCAATATAAGAGCTTAGAAGAAAAGTCACTTAAATATTATAAAATCTAAACAACTTATCTTCTTATATATTTTACATTTAAAAGTCAAACATGTGGTGATATTATTTGTTAAGTAAAATTAGAATTAGAAACTTACAAAAAATGAAAACTAAAATCTTATTTTTTCTTTATTAATTGCTTTAATACAAAATAAATAATCCCAACAATTTCTCCACCAATAACTACTAATAATACT
>JALEUV010000023.1 GCA_022780515.1 Anaerococcus sp.
TCATATTCTGTTGGGAAGGCCTCCACAAAGGAATGGGCCATAGTTCCACTTGCTCCAAAGCCGTATTTTTGGGAACTGTAGGTGTTGGATGTTACAGGGGCTCCTCCTATAAAGGCTGCCCTTGCTCCCTTGACAGAAGCATCAGCTCCTTGGGCACGTCTTGCACCAAATTCCATAACTAGCCTATCGCCTGCACTTTTTACAATCCTGTTGGTCTTGGTTGCAACAAGGGAGTTAAAGTTCATTGATAGGAGCAGGTAGGTTTCGATAATTGATGCTTCGATTATAGGGGCCTTGACTGTAATGATTGGCTCGTTAGGAAACATAACTGATCCTTCTGGGAAGGAGTAAATATCTCCAGTAAACTTGAAGTTTCTCAAATATTCTAGGAAGCCTTCGCTGAAGTTGGTATTTTTCCTAAAGTATTCAATGTCCTCATCGCTAAAGGATAAGTTTTGGATGTATTCTATGATATCGTTTAGTCCTGCAAAGATAGAATATCCTCCCCCATCAGGATTTTTTCTGTAGTAGGCATCAAAGACTGCAGTCTTATCGCCCATACCTAGGTTAAAGTAGGCATTTGCCATAGTGAATTCATAAAAATCACTAAGCATGGATAAATTTCTATAAGTTTTCATAATCTCCTCTCAAAAATTCACGTATTAATCTCTATATACCCTATTTTATCACTTTTTATGAATTTTATAGAATTTATTGGTCAAAGTTAGTATCATTATAGTAAGGAGCTTATATGTATATTTTTGATATAGACGGAACATTGCTATATACTATAGATTCAATTCATTTTCATATGAATAAAACTATGAAGGAATTTGGCTTGGGTCAAGTACCCAAGGATAAGATAAGAGATTTTGTAGGAAATGGGCCAGTTGTCCTTGCTAACAAGTCCCTAGACTATGTGGGGGCAGGAGAAGATGAAAACTTTAGGCAAAAATTTTTGGATGCCTACAACTTATCCTACGACCTGGACCCTTCCTACCTAACTAGGCCCTATGATGGTATAAAGGAGAGCCTAGATGCCATAAAGGGTAGGGGAGAGGTCATGGTTTGCTTTTCAAACAAACCCCTATCAACAGCAAGGAAGGTCATAGGGGATGTTTTTGGTGAGGGTTACTTTGACTATGTCCTTGGCTACGATCCATCCTATGAAAGAAAGCCATCACCAGAGGGAATTTTCATCTTGCAAGAGAGGTTTAAGGCGAGATTATCTGATATAATCTACTTTGGTGATAGTGAAGTTGACATAAGATGTGGCAAGAATGCCGGAGTCTTTACAATCGCAGTGAGCTGGGGCTTTAGGGATTGGGAGATCTTGGAGAGAGAAGACCCTGATTTGATAATAGATAGGACTTCGGATATAAAGGATATAAGGAGGGCGTAGATGAGTAAGATAAAACTTGCGAGAATTGACTCTAGATTATCTCATGGGAAGCTTGTAGAGATATGGTCTAAGGAACTAGGGATAAATACTGTAATTATTGCTAATGATCGCCTCCAAGGAGATGACTTTAGGCAAAAGCTCATGGACATTACCATCCCTGACAAGGTAGCCTGCTATTATTTGAAGCTATCTGATATAAAGGAATTTTTGGATAGCCACTATGAAGATGTATTTTTGATAGTGGAAAGTGCAAAGGACCTCGAGCAAATAAAGGATGCAGGGGTTATTATAGATGAGATTAATATTGGAATAATCCATATGGCCATAGGCAAGAAGGCCCTCACAGAAGAGGTAGCAGTTGATAAGCAAGACCTTAGGATTTTTAAGGAATTTATCGATGCTGGATCAGATCTTTATGTAAGAAAAAGCCCCTATTCCCAAAGGATGGAGCTTGATTATCTCTTAAATAGTCAAAAATAAAAAGTGGTGCATAGGCATCACTTTAAATTGAATTTTTTTCTCATCCATAATTTTACAATGCCAAATAGCAAGAGAATAAAAAGTAAAACTAATATAGTTATAAGTATGGACAAGTAAGTTCTGTTTTCAAAAAAATATAAAAACAAGGGAAAGACTATTCCGAAAAATAATATTCCCAATAAAATTGCTAGATTACCTGCAAATTTGTTGCCGTATTCCCAAGTCTTTTTTGAATAGCAGACTTCCCAAAGGTGAAAGCCAACTTCCATTTGTGGATAGTCCGAATGGAAAGATCTTAGAAATATACCTGCAAAAATACAAAAAGCCAGTAATGTAACATCAGCTATTATTAAAGGTCCCATATCTCACCTCACTTATCCTTACTATACCACAAAAATCAGAATTATTTAAAAGCGAATTTGCTTTATTATATATGAGGTTCTTATGAAAATATTGATAACGAGTGATTTCTACTACCCTGTTGTAAACGGAGTAGTCCGCTCTATTTTAAATTTAAAAAAATACTTAGAAGGTCAGGGGCATGATGTAAGAGTCCTAACCTTATCCAACACCCTAAGATCCTACAAGTCCAAGGGGGTCTACTACATAGGGTCTTTGAGTGCGAGGAGGATCTATCCTCAAGCCAGGGTTACCAATATCCTATCAAAGACATACTTTAAGGAAATTGAGAGGTGGAAGCCAGATATAATCCACTCCCAGTGTGAATTTTCGACCTTCATCATGGCTAAGATCCTTGCCCATGACTTGGAAATTCCCCTAGTCCACACCTACCACACAGTATACGAGGACTACACCCACTACCTCATTCCTATGAAGACTACTGGCAAGAAGGTGGTGGCACTCGCATCTAAGAGGTTTGCCAACCTATGTGATAAGATTATAGCACCAAGTGATAAGACCTCTGACATCCTAAAGAGATACGGGATTGACCCAAGAAAAATCGCTGTAATTCCAACAGGGATTGATATGCCGGAGATCTACAAGCAAGATAGCAGGGACTTTTTGGGGATGGACCAAGACCAAAAGATAATCCTCTACCTGGGGAGGATAGCCGAGGAGAAAAATATCGAAGAGATAATTGACTTCTACCAAAGGCTAGCAGATCCTACTATAAGGCTATACATAGTAGGTGGTGGCCCCCACCTAGGGATTTTACAAGACTATGGCAGGGACTTTGATAAAAAAATAAACTTCCTTGGCATGGTGGATCCTTCCCTAGTAAATAAATACTACCAGGCAGCAGATGTCTTTGCTTCGGCATCTACCTCTGAGACCCAAGGACTTACCTACTATGAGGCCCTAGCCAACGGCCTTCCAGTCCTATGCAAGAAGGATAAGGCCCTGGATGGGGTGGTATTTGATGGCTATAATGGCTTCCAATATACAAATTTTGAGGACTTTGACCATAAGCTATCAAAAATCCTAGACAATGACAACTACAAGGCCTACCTTAAGAAAAACGCCAGGGCCTATGCCCTAGATAATTTTTCTATAGACTCCTTTGGACAAAAGTGCGAGAAGCTTTATAGGGAAGCGATAAGAGGATATAATTATGAAAGTTTTGATATATAGTAGGGACTATGATGTAGTCAAGGAAAGTGGAGTCGGCAAGGCCATAGACCACCAAAAGAGAGCCTTAGACAAGGTGGGCTTTGAATATTCCACTGACGAAAATGATGACTTCGACCTAGTCCATATAAATACAGTTTTCCCAAGGTCAGTAGTCTTTGCCAAGAAGGCAAAAGATGAGGGCAAAAAAGTCGTTTACCATGCTCATTCCACCATGGAGGACTTCAAGAACTCCTTTGTTTTTTCAAACAACCTAGCTCCCCTCTTCAAAAAATGGCTTATCCATTCCTACAAGAAGGGGGACCTAGTCCTTACCCCAAGTGACTATTCCAAAAATATCTTGGAGACTTATGAGCTAGATAGGCCCATAGAAGTCGTATCCAATGGGATTGACCTAGATTTTTGGAAGAAAGAGCCAGGGGATAGGGAGGCCTTTTACGAAAAATATGGCCTCGATAAAAATCGCAAGTCGATAATTTCTGTCGGCCTACCTATAAAAAGAAAGGGAATAGATGACTTCCTAGCCCTTGCTAAGAGGCTTCCCCAATACGACTTCATCTGGTTTGGCAAGCTTGATAAGAACCTCATGAGTCCTAGCATAGCCAAGGCCATCAAGGGAAAATCTTCCAATGTCTACTTTCCAGGCTATGTTTCATCAGATGAGCTAAGGCTAAGCTATAGTGGCTCAGACCTCTATGTCTTTCTTACCCACGAAGAGACAGAGGGGATAGTCCTCCTCGAGGCCCTAAGCACCAAGGCAGATATTCTAATCCGAAACATAGAGATTTTTGAAAAAGACTATGAGGATGGTGTAAATATCTACAAGGGCCATGACCTAGATAGCTTTGAAAGAAAAATCAAGGGGATTCTTGAGGGAGACCTCAAAAGCCTTGCAGAAGAGGGCTACAAGAAGGCAGAGGAGAAGTCAATCGAAAACACAGGAAAGAAATTAGTAGAAATATATAGAAAGGTAGTTAATAATGAGATCGGTAGCTAAATTATTGGGCTTTGTATTTATGGCCCTTGCTATACCTGTTTTGGTAATGAGCCTAGTAGGATTATTTACAAATAATCAAATAGTCTTAATCATGAGTCAATTCGTAATAATGATCCTCATGGTCCTAGCCTTTACCAAGATTTTTGATATAGGTAGGCGTTATGAAAAAAAGACATCAGACTTAATAAAGAAGGCTAAAAATATAGATGAGCTAAAAAAACTTAGAGAAGAGAGGCTATCTTATAGGTCCAAGGCTAGCATAACTAGTGAAATCTTGATGAAGGAATTCTCAGAAGAAGAGGCCGAAAACCTTAGGAGATATACCAACACAACAGAAGATATGAGACACTACTACTCAGCCTACATATCTAACTCCATGGGAGATGAGAGAGAAGCTTACAAGATAAAAAGAGATAACTTTAATAAGAAATACAAAAATAAATTAAGGATTTATCCTGATTTTGAGGAAAACTTAAAGCAAGCCCTAAAGTGGGTGGGACTTTTCTTCCTCCTAGCCTTCATATTTTCCATGGTCAAGACCTACTTCAACCCAGGCATTAACCTTGCCTTCTTGATTTATGTGGTAGGACTTGTCGTCCTTTTATCTTTTATGATAAATGGAATAGTGTGGATAGTGAGGACAGTAAAATCCTATTGGGACAAAAAATTCCTATAAAGACATCCTTCTTACGTCAGTAGGGAGGATTTTTATATACCTTACAAGAATTAATAAATTAAGTTGAAATATTTAATAATAGTAAAAATAATATTAAAATAATCAACCGGCACTTTACAAAAAATGAAAGTGTAGTATAATTTTATCAAAAGGAGGAGCTATGATTAACAAATGTCCAAATTGTGGTGGTGAGATGGTGATCACCTCTTATAGATGCAACAACTGCTATACAGAAGTTAGCGGTGAATTCGAAATCGACAAATTTCAAAGACTAGACGAAAAAGACAAAGAATTTATAGAACTATTTTTACAAAAAAGAGGATCAATTAAGGATGTTGGAGAAGAACTAGGTATTTCCTATCCTACAGTTAGAAATAGAATAGATAGGATTGTCAAAAAATTAGGTGGCCAAGTCGACAAGAAGGCTGGCAGAATTGATATCCTAAATATGCTTGACAATGGTGAAATAACTCCTGAAAAGGCTAGATCATTATTGGAGGATTTAAAAGATGAATGAAGAAAAACAATTAATATTACAAATGCTTAAAGAAGGCAAGATTACAGTAGAAGAGGCAAGTGGCTTGCTAGAAGCTATTAGCGATAACAACAAAAATAAGTGGGATAAGTTCTCAGATAGACTAACAGGGGCAGTAGATTCTATCATCAAAAAAACTACTGACACTATCCAAAACTTCGATATAGACTCTGCAATAGACCTTACAATCAATACAGGAAAAAACGAAATTAACACTGAAAAAGAATTAAGAATAGACGATGAAATCAACGAAATTTCCATAGACATCATAAATGGATCTATTGAAATAGACAGGGCAGATGACTCTGCTATAACCATCAAGGAAGAAATATTCTCCAAGACTAACCTTGGTGAAGACTACTTGGATATAGAAGTTAACGATGATAAGCTAAGTATAAGCGTCAAAGAAGAACACAAGGTAAGTGATGTGAGAAGCAACATCAAACTTAGCCTAGGCAAGAACCTTTACGATAGCCTAAGGGTTAACCAAGTAAATGGCAAGACCGAGATAAGCGATGTTGACTTTACAAACCTCGACATAGATACAGTAAATGGCAAGATTGTCTTAATAAACACTGCATCAAATACCACTATCAAAAACACCAACGGTAAGATTGATCTAAAAAACATAAATGGTGCCTTGAGTATAGAAAATGTCAACGGATCTATCTACCTAACAAACATAGCAGGAGAGCTAGCAGAAGTATCCAACGTCAACGGTAACATTAGGATAGACGGTCTAAGTGCCAACAAACTTCAAGCAAGCTCTAACGCTGGTAACATCAGAATTTTCAAAATTAGAAATACCAAGGCAATCGACCTAGAATCAGGCTTTGGCAATATGGTAGTAGACACAACAGACTACCAAGGCGACATAAGGGCTGATATAGAGAGCAAGGCCATAAATGTTACAGAAAAATTCGTAAACAAGATCCAAGATGGCAAGGGCTACGAAATAAGCACCAACACAGAAAAAACCGACCTACAAATCAAAGCAAAATCAGGCTTTGGCAAGGTATCATTGAGATAAGAAAAGCAAAGACGGGGCGAGGGCCTCGTTTTTTTGTGCCTAAAAATATTTTCTAAAACTTCCTAAAAATTGATTAAATCTTGATTAGTGTGGTTTATACTATAAGTACAAAAGATAAAGGGGGTGATTTATATGAAGATTTTAATCATAGAAGATGATCTAAACTTAGTAGCGACTCTAAGAGATGTCCTTGAGAGTAATGGCTACTAGGTAGATTATTTTATGAGCCTAGAAGAGATAGAGGACTATATCATACTTAATACCTATGACCTAGTTATCCTAGACCTTATGCTGGGTAGGTATAATGGCTTGGATTTTTTACGAAGTGTAAGGGATGATATAAAAACTCCCTAGGAGCAAACACGGACCTCTTTGTAACAAGCAATGTAGGCAGAACATCGGGCAAGGGCTATGGCATAGGCCTCTACTATGTAAAGACCTATATGGATAAAATATTAGGTGAGTTGAAATTACTAAATGGCAATAATGGAACCAAGGCCACAATGGCAATAGAAATGGAGGATGACTATGACTAAGCTATTTGTAGGACTATTTATAATTTTTCTTATCCATGGAGGAAGGAATATATATTTAAATAAGGTGAATTTCTATAATTGGTATGAGGCGGCAGCCTTGCCTATCATAGATGAATTTATAATTAGGGGAATACCTAGCTACCTCAGACTAATGATATTAATTTACTTTATCTACATCACCTACCGATTTTTAAAAGAAATAGACTCGCTAAAAAGTATTTAGAAATTATTATAACAAAGGAGAATATTATGAAAAAACAATCAATAACAGACTTACTACTTCGCCTATTAATTGGTCTCATCTTCCCTATAGCCTACTATTTTGCTATGGCCATGTTCTTTAAGGTCAACCCCTTCGAAGGCTATTACTGGATACCGACTATTTATATAATAGTGTGCTACCTCTTATTTCCTATATCAGAAAGGAAATTTTCTGAGGCTACCCATGATAAAAACCCTTACAAGTGGCTTAACCACAAAATTAATACGATTATACCCTACTTATTCGCTCCCTTTATATTAATAAAATATAGGGATAGGTAAGTTATATAAACTTGAGAGTTTTATAAGTCGGGGTTATTCCTGGCTTATTTTTATAAAATTGTAGGTAAGTTTTTCTTTTTTATGCTATAATAACTATATGGGATTTGCTTTATTTGCTGGCATAGAGTTGTTGCTTTTTGCTATTAATTCTATGGTGGATTTTAAGGATAAGAAACAATTTAATATAGCTGCAGGGCTGATGTTTTTTATCATGTTTATCTTTGCTGCCCTAAGGGGAAGTGGAGATGCGGATTATTATAATTACCTGTGGTTTGCGAGGGATATTGGGACAGACCTTGGGAAGGTCTTTGATGGGTCTTATCCTGTAGAGTTTGCCTTTAGGCTAGCTTCCTTTGTGGTAAATGTCCTAGGCCTATCTAGGCAGTTTGTCATAATCTTGATGAATCTGGCATCAATCTTGCCGATCGCTTATATTTCTATAAAGGAGAGTTATAATCCGTTTTTGTCAGCGATTGTGTTTTTGCCTATTTTTATTCAATTTGATATGCAAACTTCAAGGACAGCATCAGCCATAGGTCTTGCCTTTATGGCAGCCTATCTTTTTATTAAGGGAAGGAAGTTTGGAGGATTCATATTTTTTGTCTTATCTTTCTTCTTTCACAAGTCTGCCCTTATAGTTTTGCCATTTTTGGTCTTGTTAAATTTCAGGATTTCTAATGGCTTTAAGGTCTTTACTAGCATCATAGCCCTTGGCCTTTCGCTTTTTTCTATGAGCTTTTTTAGGATTATCCAAAGGCTTGTAAGTGCTATGGGACTTGGTATCATAAGTAGGAAGATAGAAAATTATGCCTTTTCGGGATATTTTGCCCAAGAGATGCATATTATTGATCCTAGGATTATCTTTATGGCTATGCTTTTTGTCTTTTCTATTATGTATTTTGGTAAGGACTCCTTCGCCAAGAACTCGATAGAAGAAGTTGCATCCAAGGCTATATGGTATGGCCTAGTAGTATTTTTGGTGTTTAGGGCATCTACGGCAGTTGCCTTTAGGTTTGGGAACTTCTTTACCGTTTATCAGTTGATTTTCCTACCAGTCCTTATAAGGGAGAGTAGGAGGATAGACAAGTCGGGACTATTTTTTATAATCCTTTCGATTATATTCTTTGTAATCCCCTACGCTATATTTCTGATGAACAAGGCTCCAGCCTATGACTTTTTCTTTACTAACCCTAATGCCATCCATTCATTAACAGTATAAAGAGGAATTTATGAGAAAAATTACAAGTGATCAATTATTAAAAACAGCTAAAAATAACTTGCTTCTGATATTACTTCCAGGGCTTGTGCTTTTTGGACTAATATTTTATCTAACAGCTGCCAAGGGCTCTAAGTCTTATGAAGCAGAGGCTATGCTTATGGTTAAGGGGCTTGATGATGAAGAGGGACTTTCATACAACAATATTCTCCTTAATGAAAAACTTTCTAATATCTACGGACAATTCCTAGAATCAGCTGATCTCTATGATAAGGTCAGCGATAAGCTAGGAGCTGATTTTGAAGGGGAAGATATTAAAGGAAGACTAGCTTATGAAGTAGATCCGGCTTCAGGCCTTATTACCTTTACCTACAAGGATAAGAATGAAGCCCGAGCAGCTGATACTTTGACCCTTATTACTGAAGAGTATAGGTCAGAGATTAAAGATTTTTTGAATATGGATAATATAGACTATCTTCAAAAGGTCAAGGTAAGCGAAAGTTCTAATGTAAAAGGTATTATTTTTTCTGTCCTAGGATTTTTTATGGGAGCCTTCTTTGGCATCTTCCTAATAATACTAAAGGCTATTTTATCTGACAAGATAGGAGGGCCAGAAGATATTGAGAACCTAGGCCTAAGGCTTTTGGCCTCTAACAAGGATGACTTCCTTAGGGTTAAGGTTGCCATAAATAACCTAACCGACAATTCTGTCATAGGAATAGCAGGACTAGGCAGGGATGAGACCTTTGACTTTACAGAGGGACTTGCCTTGGAAATGGCGAATTCTCTGGGAGTCTTGCTAGTAGATGGCAAGAGAAAAGTTGACATAGATGATAAGTACCTAAGCACTAAGGATGAGATTAAGGTCCTAAGAAAGGGCAGTTTTGACCTTATAAAGCCAGATAGCCCAGAAGAAGAAATCCTCGATTCCTATGAATTTGAAGATAAACTCATAGACGTGAAGAATTCTTACAACTATGTCTTTATAGATGAGGGTGGCCTTGATTCTAATATAGCGACTGTTGGACTTAAGTATGAGGACTACAAGATTTTGCTAGTGGATAAGAAGATCAAAAAAGAAGAACTAGTCGGCAAGGTCAGAGATATAGAAAACCTTGGAGTTAAGGTATTAGGGGTGGTCTACTATAAATAAGAAAATTTTGATGCTGGGTCTAGTCTTGACTCTCACATCTTGTGGCGAGGAAGTAGCTTATCAAAAACAGGATATAGAGCTTAGGGAAGGCGAACCTAGCTATGTAAAAGAAGCCTATGCCCTTGGCCTTCCCTATGAGCTTATAGAAGATAGCGAGCTTTATGAGGATGAAGAAGCTAAGAGGTCTTTTGAAAAACTAGCCAAGGGATCTCTTGTCAAAATCCTTGGAGAAGCTGAGGGAGATCTTATCCTGGTTGACTATAATGGACTAAGGGGCTATGTCGACAAGACAAGGCTAAAAGAAATTTGATAAGGTCATTTAAAAATATATAATATTAACGAACACTAGGGGTGCCTTATGGCTGAGATAAACCCTTTAACCTGATCCGGGTAATGCCGGCGGAGGTAAGTTGTTATTTGCCTCCTTGGGTTTTGTTCAAAGGAGGATTTTTTATGAAAAAAAGTTGGTCAGTAAAGGTCCTAGTCGAAGCAGGCTTGTGCATAGCCCTTGCCTTTGTACTAGGAAACATAAAGATATTTACCATGCCTCAAGGTGGATCTATAACAGCAGGACAAATGATTCCTCTTATAATATTCGCCCTAAGACATGGTCTAGGTAAGGGAATGATAGTGGGCGCGGCCTATGGATTCTTGGATATGATTACTGGTGGCTATATAGTTCACCCAGCCCAAGCCCTACTTGATTACCCCCTAGCCTTTGGAGCCTTGGGACTTGCAGGAATTTTCTCAGAAGAATTTATGACAACAAGGTCAATCAAGACTGTATTTGTAGGAAGTGCCTTGGGAGTAGTAGTTAGATATATCTGCCACGTATTGACAGGAGTTATCTTCTTCTCATCTAGTGCAGGTAGCCAAAATGTATGGGTCTACTCATTGCTCTACAATTCATTCTTGCTAGTAGAATTCTTGATAACAGGTCTAATCATCTACCTACTAAGGGAAATGATAACAAAAGATATGGCTAAAATGTAAGAAAAAAGAAAAGCCTCGGAGCAAAAGCTTCGGGGCTTATTTTTGTATTAAGACCTAATTCTAAAGGTCTTGTGGCCTATCTTGTAGACTAAAAATAAGGTAAGAGCTACAAAGTTTATGGAAAATATTATGACTATGGAAATAAAGACGTAGAAACCAACAAAGTCAAATAGTTGAGGGGATAAGAAGATACACACCCAATATAGGATTATATCTATTGTTGCTGATATTTTTCCAACAGGCTTACCTTCTTGGTCAAAGGGTTGGAAGATATAGTATTGCATAAGGGGTAGGCAGGTGAAGAATAATCCCATAAAGACTATAGAGATTGCTCCACCGATCATCTCTCCTATCCTAATTCCTGTTACCTCAGATGTAACAAGGCTAAAGGAGATTATCAAGGATAGGGTTGGCACTATCATTATCTTAAGGAGGGAGATAAGCCTTTGCTTGAACATGGCAAGGAGGTTCTTATTTTCCCTATAAAAACCATAAGGGATAAGGCCCTGGTCGCAGTTTAAATACATGGTCTTTATTATATTATTTTGCTTGCACAAGATATACATAACCATAGGCAAGAAATATACCAAGGAGTCAGAGTCTTCTTGGTCCAAAGGTTTGGCTACAAACTTCAATATAAAGAAGAGTAGGAAGCCCAGGGCTAAAACTATGAGGGACCTAATTATAATAGGCTTAGTTATTAACTTCTTGTGCCTTATAAAAAACAAGTTGTTGAGGTAGGCAAAGCCAGTTCCCTTTACTTTTTCGTATCCAACATCCTTAACATCAATTTTGGTAGTAAGGTCATTAATGGTATCTAACTTATCAAGGTTAATTTGATATTCCCTGTTGGCCTTTTCTATGACATAGGCATAGGAAGTGAAATTTTTAATATAGGCTAATCCTGCGATAAGGCTTATAAAGCCAAGGGCGAAGGCTATAAGGCTTAGGGCAAGAGGGCTTAGACCTATCCACAAAACTCCTAGGGCGAGGGCAAAGTTTATTAGAGTCATTAGGGCCAACTGAAGAAATCCATTTTGAAAGATGGTCTTTTTATCCTTCATATAAATTCTTAGCCAAAAAACCGAAGCTCCAAGCTCTAGGCAGAAGATGGCAGCTGACATAAGGATACTTACATAAATAGGCACATCTCCAAAGACCTTAAAGTAGAATGCAAAGACCAGGCTTCTCCCTACAAACCTAAAAGCTGGGTTATAGTAGAGGAAGGACTTGAATAAGTCCTTAGGCTCCATATGAAAGATATTATAATAATCATTAATAGTTGCGAAATTATCAGTGATGAAATTTCTAAATAGGGCTAGGGATAGGTAGAAGATTGGCACTATCATTCTTCCTGCCAGATAATTATTTAGCTCCATCATAGATCCTGGCTTGTATCCTATAAGACTTACGATGGGATCAATATTGATTAATATAGAAAAAACCATCAAGTCTAATACTAATGGAACTAATAAGGAAAAAACAGATTTTATTGCCTTTCCTAGGAGGGATAATATTGGATAAAAGGCATAGACTACTTCCTTAAATTCAAAAAAGTTATACTTGTCTCCTAGTCTTTTTCCGATTATCGGTAGCTTTCTTGTAGTCCAAACCAGACTATTTATGGTCTTGGTGAGGTTTACTTTTTGGATGATAGAAAAGGCCCTATAGCTCTTGTTCATACTTATCTTCTTTCTTATTGGATAGCTTCCTTGAGGCTTCCTTAAATTCATCATCTTCCTTATCACGAGTCAATAGGGAGATTACAGTATCTTCAAAGTTAGGGTCGTCTTTTATAAGGCCGTCCACAGCATGGAGATTTTTGCTATGGAGGAGGCAGATCTTATCGCAGATATCCTTGGCAAGGCCCATGATATGGGTAGAAAATATTATAATATGGTCCTTACGGATTTGCCTGATTATATTTTTCATCTGAGCTTGGACAACTACATCGAGGCTTGTCAAAGGCTCATCCATTAGGATAACGATGGGTCTTAGGATTAAGAACATAATCATCTGTAACTTGTTTTTCATACCGGTTGAGTAATCTTGGATTAGCCTATCGGCATCACCCAGGTCAAAGTCAACCAGGTCAAAAAATTCATTAATATCTACATTTCCTTCTATCTTATCCTTGTTGGCATCTACGAAGAACCTGATAAATTCCCTACCAGTCAAAAACTTAGGGAGGTCAGGCTCGCTTACCATAAAGAATATATCCTTAAAATCTAACTTACGGGTAGAGTCTCCATCCTCTAGGTAGACCTCTCCACCATCCTTGTCTATACTTTCATTAATTATCCTAAATAGGGTAGTCTTTCCCGCTCCATTCCTACCGAGGAGGGCATAGACATAACCCTTGTCAAAGCTAAAGCTTGCTTTGTTTAGGACTTCTTTATTCCCAAATGACTTATCAATATCTTTTAAAACTAATTCCATAATATCCTCTCTATTCTTTTACTATAAAAATAACATAATAACTATAATTTAGTCAAAATAAAAATTATTAATGAATATTTATACGATATTATGGACTTGACTATTTAAGAAATTAAAAGTATATTGCTTAAAATAGCTAGCTGAAATGGGGGAAAAATTTTGACCAAATTATCTCAGTTTAATGGTTATATTAATGATAAGAATGATATTATTGTATATAATTTAAATAAAAATTCATGTATTAGATTTAAAAACATTAGAGATATTGAAAAAGTAAAGCAAGTTTTACTACATAATGAAGTATTTGATTTTAAGAAATACGGATTCATCGTAGATGTAAATGAATCGTTACTATGTAGGGAAAATTATATGAAAATTAGAGAAGATGACTCAAAAATTATGGTTAACATAGTTATGACCTACGATTGTAATTGTGAATGCACTTACTGTTTCGAGAAAATTGATTCTGAAAAAATTAATTACAAACATGATATTAGCGAATTAGATAAAATAATTCAATATATCAATAAAATATCATACAATAAAGACCTCTATATAAATTATTTTGGAGGAGAGCCGTTATTGAATTATCCAGATATTTTTTATATTCATGATAATTTACAAGGCAATAAAAAATTATTTGAAAATATTACTACAAATGGGACCTTGATTAGTAAAGATTTATCTAAACATCTAATAAGTAGAGGTATTAAAAGTTATCAGATAACATTGGATGGTCCAGAAAATATACATAATATGAGGAGACCTCTCAAAAATGGAAAATCATCTTGGAAGTATACAATTAAAGGTTTATTAAATTTATTAGAAATTGATGATGATATTAATTTGAATATTAGAATAAATGTTGATGAAAATAATTATAAGAAACTAAAATCAATAATAGATGAAATACCTAATAAAATAACAGAATGTAAAAATACTAATATATATTTGTCGCCTGTTTTTGGTAATAGTAAATATAATTCGGATGAGATTTTGAAGAAAAGAGCAAATATGATTATTGAACTATGGAAGCTTATAGATAAAGAAAAACTCTCTATAAAAAAATCTTTGCCAAAATTTTCTCCATGTACTAAAGATAGCTTATTTGGAAGTTTCTATATAGATTTGCAGTCTAATATATATTCATGTGGAGCTGATTTGGGAAATTATAAAAGAATTGAAGGGAATCTTGACAAAAGGAATTATATTTTTGAAAAAAGAAAATCGTATTTTCCTGATGCATGTTATACTTGCATGTTTTTTTATAAGTGCATGGGTGGATGTAACTACGAGAAAGAAGCTTGTAATATACATTGTCAATATCAATATCTTAAAAAAATATATGATTATTATTTTGCTCATATTAAAAGAGATAAGTAAGACCTATGAAAAAATATTTAAAAGAAACAAAGACTATACAGTTAGTTATCATACTAACAATGATCCTATCAAGTCTTTTGATGGTTATTAACTCTTACTTCAATACTTGGATGACTAACGCTATTATAGATGGCAATATAAGTAAATTTATAAAACTTGCCATAGGGGTAGTTATCTCTATGAGCCTTGTTCCACTTTTATCCTACATAAATGGAAAATTCATATCAAGATCTGACCAAAGGATAGCGAATAATTTAAGAGAAGATTACATAGACAATTTTATTATGACTTATACTCCAAAGACTGATAGGAAAAAGTTATCAGCAGATGTTATAAGCCAGATGACTAATGATGTAAATTTTATTATAGATAAAGGAGTAAATGTATTTTATAGTTTTCTTGAGGGATGTTTTGGTGTAGTATTCCCTCTCTTGGGTGCAGCTCTTATCCATCCTATTTTCCTACTAGTATTTCCCCTAAGCGTGGTATTTCAAACTATCCTTATAGGAAAAATCAGCCCTAAGATTCAGGCCCTTGCTGGCAAGTATTCAAAACAAAACCAAGTCTTTGTATCAAGTCTATCGGACTTATTTGAAGGATTCGATACATATTTTAGGATGGGTAATAGTGGTATTTTTAAGGATAAATTCATTTCATCATCAGAAGGCATAGAGGAGAAAAAATATATCCATAGCGAAAAACAATTTTTTTATAAGTCTATTATGATGGGGCTAATGATTATATCCCAATTTCTTTACATCCTTGTAGCGGGTATTCTCGTTGCCAAGAGAGTAACTAGTCCTGGTAGCATAGTCGGACTAATTAGCCTGGCACAAAGTTTTTATAGCAATACTCAAGTGGCTATGAACCAGTATATGAACCTCAAGTCATCAGATGCCATATTAGAGAAATTAACAAGTTTTGATGAGTCTTTGGATAAAATAAAGATAGGTGAGATAAGGGAGGGGGTATTTGTAAGAGACCTTAGCTTCTCCTACAAAAATAAAAAGATCCTGATAGATAAAATGAGCCTAGATTTAGTAATGGGAAAGAAATACCTCCTCATTGGCCCTTCTGGGGCAGGGAAATCTACCCTGATGAAGATTTTGGCAGGATATATAGGTGACTATGAGGGAGAGATCTTATATGATGGGATAGAGGCAAGGAAGATAGACTTCAAAAGTCTAATGAATCAAATAATTTATATAGACCAAGATGTCTATATCTTCAATGATAGCATCAAATTTAATATAAACCTGGGTAAGGAAATAGACGAAAAAACCTACCAAAAGGCCTTGGACCTAGCATGCTTAAATAAGCTTATAGAAAGTAAGAATGAGGGAGATAACTTTGTAATAAATGCTGATGGCTCCAATATATCAGGAGGAGAAAGGCAAATGATAGCCATAGCTAGGGCCATAGCTTCAGGCAAAGAAGTCTTCTTTGTGGATGAGGGACTCCAAGGAATGGATGTAGCCACCAAAAATCAAATCGAGCTAAACCTCTTAGGGGAAAATATCATGCTCGTAATGATATCACATGTGTCAGATGATAATAAAAAACTTTATGATGAAATCATAGAATTAAAGTAGGTATTAATATATATAAATAATATATGTTGATATAAATAATTATATAGGAGGAACAAATGAAAGAAAATGAAAATCTAAAAAATGACATTGATGATTTATCTAATGTAAAAATTGAGGTTGAATGTGAACCTTATGAAGAAGAAAGAATTGCTCATGATCAAACGTTCTTTACATGTGGATGCTTCGGAGGCAATACAATAACAGAAGATTAAAGTAAGAATTGATGGCAAAGGGATGTTGTAGCATCCCTTTGTACAACATCATCTAGGATATATTAATATATTAAAATATTCTAATAGATAAATTAAACAATATTACGGAGAGGATAAAATAGCATAAAGGCAGATAGGTCGTCTTTGCCTTATAGGATTTTTCTAATTTTAGTGTACTTAATTGACACTTTAGTATAGAAACTCTGCTAATTTTTTTTCTACTGTTTATATGTCATCTGATGTGTAGATAAGCTTAATATCATTTGCTACTTCTAGTTTATCTTTTGCTCTTACTTTGCTTTCTATTCTATCACTTACAAAGAGTAATATACTTTCTAACAGGTTTGCTACTTCTCTTGTAGTACAAGCTTCTTATATAGAGTAATAACCAGATTATAAAGATTAACTGTGCTTCTAGCATTTCTTGCTTAAATTGATCTAATCTATCCCTGGGTATTTAAAGGTCAATGTTTCCGAATTTTGTTTATAAATTTCTATGATAATACTCGTTTCTTGAATTAGCAGAACCATAGTATTTATATTTCATTTGTCATAATCTAAAAATACTGCTAATCCTGATTTTAGGAGATATTTATAGAAATATCAAACGTCTTCTAAAAATTCATTAATATCTAATCCTTGGATTAGTATTTGCATTAAATCTATGTTAAAATTTTCCATAAGAGAACTCCTTGTTGTTTTATTCTTTTATATTAAAACTTTGAAAGTTTGAGTTCTCTTTTTCTATTTTTCCCATAATATTTTACACTATGATTTAAATTTTTTTAAATGAAAGTAAAATTAGAAATAAGAATATTTTTAGGAGTTAATTATGAAAGATGTATTATTCATCTACAATCCAAATAGTGGTCAACAAAAACTTGCTGAGTATTTGCCACAAATTATTAATTATTTAAGTTCAAAGGGCATTCTTGCGAGCATTTATGCTACCCAAGAGGTAGGAGATGGTAGGGAAGTTGTCCAAAAGTATGGCAAGGACTATGAGAAGATAATAGTCTCTGGAGGAGATGGTACCCTAGATGAGGTTATATCAGGTGCCTTAAAGTCAGACATTAATCCAGTTTTTGCATATATTCCTACTGGATCAACAAATGATTTTGCAAGTTCGCTAAATATATCATTAGATATAGAAGAGGCGACTGCTATGACTGTAGAAGGTCAGGCTGACCCGATTGATGTAGGTATGATTGACGATAAATATTTTGTCTATGTAGCAGCATTTGGTACTATATCAGATGTATCCTTTAATACTGATCAAGGCATCAAGAATGTCTTTGGCAGGAGTGCCTATGTTTTTGAAGGACTAAGAAAGGCCCTTCCTCTCCAAAATATGGAATCTTACCAAACCGAAGTCGAGGTAGATGGGGAGGTAATAAGTGGGGACGTAGTCCACTTTATGATCACCAACTCCTATAGTGTGGGTGGCTTCAAAAATCTCATGGGTAATAATGTCGGTCTTAATGATGGAATCTTTGAGCTAACTATGATAAAAAAACCTACCGGCCTTGCCGATATTAATAAAATTGTAGCAGGCCTCACATCCAAAAAAGAAAATGACATGGTTATCTTTAGGCAAGGTAAGTCCTTCAAGATAAAAACTGACAAGCCAGTAGCTTGGGCATTAGATGGAGAATATGGTGGCGAAACTAGTGAGAGCCAGATAGAGATCCTTAAGGAGAAAATTAGGATAATAAATGGCGTCAATCATTGAAATGATTGATCTAGTGTGATATAATTTTATGCTTACGTTTACTAAATTTACCGAATAGGTTATAATATAAGTAGGAGCCTAGGAGGTATAAATGTTTAAAATCGGCGATAAAATCGTATACCCTATGCATGGGGCAGGTACCATAGACGCAATTGAAAAGAAAGAATTTTTGGGAGAGGAGAAGGAATATTATATCCTAAAAATGCCTATTGGAGATATGGATATTTCTATACCTACATCAAAAATCAACGATATGCATATCAGGGAAGTAATTAGTAAGGAAGAAGGCGATAAGGTACTCGCAATCTTGGATGATGAGCCAAGCAAGATGAGTAACAATTGGACTGCAAGATATAGGCAAAATCAAGAAATTTTAAAGCAAGGAGATATTTACGAGATAGCAGAGATGGTAAGAAACCTTGCCCTCCTTGATAAGAAAAAGGGACTTTCCACAACAGAAAAGAAGCTATTAAACAGGGCGAGGAGGATCCTTGCAAGCGAGCTTGTTATGGCAGGCTCTCTGAAGAAAGAAGAAGCAGAAGAGATTATAGATGAGTCTATAGGACTCTAAGGAGTAGTTGATGAAGAGAATAATACGATTGGTGCTTTTAATAATCGGAGCTGTTCTTGGAATTGTGCTATTTAGATTAATAAATGCCGGATTGGACTTTTTACCGGGACCTGGCATATATTTTATTTTAGCCAATGTGATAGCAGCCATATTAGGAGCATTACTTTTTTATGTACTAGTAGATACCTTTGGTGATAGGCTTGCCAGGAGTTTTATAAATTTTGAAGACAATTTAAAGAAGATGCCCGCCAAGAATTTGATTGTGGGGATTATAGGAGCTATATTAGGATTTTTAATTGCAGCCTTAGTTTCAAGACCTTTGACCGAACTAAGCCTACCTTATGTAGGAAATTCAATTTTTGTGCTATTATCTATTTTATTGTATATAGGTTTGGGTTACTTGGGATGGAGAGTTGCAGGCGATTCCACCGATGATATTGTAAATATTTTCCAAAGAAAAGATAGCAAAGAAAATAAGGAATCTAAGGAAAGTAAAGACTTCAAGTCCTATAAGCTTGAAAAAAACAAGGGCCTTGCTTCACCAAAGATACTAGATACTTCTGTTATTATTGATGGTAGGATCCTAGATATAATCGAAACAGGCTTCATAGAAGGCGACCTTGTAGTAAGTGACTTCGTCCTAGAAGAACTCCAACACATAGCCGATAGCCCTGACGACCTCAAGAGAGAAAGGGGCAGGAGGGGTCTTGATATAATCAAAAAGATCCAAGAAAATGACAAGATTAATTTGAAGCTAAGCCACAAGGATTACAAGGACATCAAGGAAGTTGATTCAAAACTTCTAAAACTTGCCTTAGATTTTAAGGGTAAGGTCTTTACCAATGACTACAACCTAAACAAGGTGGCAGATGTTCAAGGTATTCCTATCTTAAATATAAATGATCTAGCCAATGCCCTAAAGCCAGTAGTAATTCCTGGAGAGCCAATGAGGATAGAGGTAATCAAGGAAGGTAAGGGCAAGAACCAAGGGGTAGGCTACCTCGAAGATGGAACTATGGTTGTTGTAGAAGATGGGCTTAAGTATTTAGACCAAACTATAGATGCCGTAGTAACTTCAGTCTTGCAAACTAGTGCAGGAAGAATGATATTTGTAAGGTCAAAAAATGATTGATAATAAATTTTTATCCTGCATAGTAATTGCTGCAGGATCTGGCTCCAGGATGGCAAGTGAGATCAACAAGCCCTATATCGACCTAGGTGGAAGGAAGGTCTTGGAGATTACCCTAGATACAGTATGCAGTATAGATGAAATTGATGAGCTAATCCTTGTAATTAGGAGGGGAGATGAGGAGTTCCTAGAGGAGTTTTTGAATAAGTATGACAAAAAGATAAGGGTTATTTATGGCTCTTCTACTAGGGAGCTATCTACCTTTGAGGGACTCAAGGCCCTTGACCCTAGGACAAAGCTTCTTATAACCCACGATGGGGTGAGGCCCTTTGCGACTAGGGAGCTTTTTTATAAGGTTATAGATGCTCTAAGTACCAACAAGGCTGTAGTTAGTGCTGTAAAAACAAAGGATACAGTCAAAATCGTAGATGAAAATATGTACGTAGACTTTACGCCAAATAGGGACTTTGTTTATTCTATCCAAACTCCCCAAGGCTTTGACAAGGACCTCCTTTATTCCATGTATGAAGATTATATAAATAGTGAGTTTAAGGTAACCGATGATTCTGGGCTCTTTGAATTTTATAAGAGAAAGGAAGGGGTCAAGGTCTTGGAGGGTGAGTATTCCAATTTTAAAATCACGACCAAGGAAGATATTATTTTTGCCAGAGCCTATATAGAAGAGAAAGAAAACGTATAATGAGAATTGGAATAGGATACGATGTTCATAAACTAGTTCAAAATAGGGACCTTATCCTAGGTGGAGTTAAATTTGACTATGAGCTTGGACTTTTGGGTCATAGTGATGCAGATGTCCTAACCCATGCCATAATGGATGCTATCCTTGGAGCCCTCTCTCTACCAGATATTGGGAACTTGTTTCCGGATACAGACCCTGCCTACAAGGATATTTATTCGGTTGAGCTTTTGGATAAGGTAGTTGAGCTTATGGATGAGAAGGGTTATAGGATTACTAATTTGGACAGTGTAATTATTTGTGAGATGCCCAAGATCTCACCAAAAAGAGAAGAGATAAGAGAGCTTTTAGCCAAGCATCTTAGGACAGATATAGAAAATGTAAGTGTCAAGGCTTCAACCAGTGAAAAGCTAGGCTTTACAGGAAGAGCTGAGGGGATTGAGGCCAGGGCAGTTGTTTTATTAGAGGAGAAATAAGTGAAGAGATTAATAACAAGTGAATCAGTTACTGAAGGACATCCTGACAAGGTATGCGATCAAATTTCTGATGCTATCTTGGATGAATGCCTTAAGCAAGATCAAAATTCTAGGGTAGCCTGTGAAACAGTAACAACATCGGGCTTGGTCCTAGTTGTAGGAGAAATTACAACCAAGGCCTATGCCCCTATAGAAAAAATCGCAAGAGATACAATTAAGGAAATTGGATACGATGATCCAAAGCTAGGCTTCGATTATTCAAATGTAGCAGTTTTGACCTCCCTTATCGAGCAATCATCAGATATTGCCCAAGGAGTTGATAAGGCTCAAGGCTATGAAGAGGGCAAGGAAGACTACGATAAGATAGGAGCAGGAGACCAAGGAATGGTCTTTGGCTATGCTGACAATGAATCAGATAGCTACTTGCCAATATCTGTAGTCTATGCTCAAAGACTAGCTAAGAGGCTAAGCGATGTCAGAAGGGAAGGAATCTTACCTTACCTAAGACCAGATGGCAAGAGCCAAGTAACTGTAGAATATGATGATGGAAAATTAACAAGAATAGATTCCATAGTTATATCTGCCCAACATAGTGCAGATGTAGAACTTGCTACTATAAGAGAAGACATAATAAGAGAAGTAATAGATGAAGTAATTGATAAGGACCTAATCGATGAGAATACCAAGATTTATGTAAATCCAACAGGAAAGTTCGTCATAGGTGGTCCCAAGGGCGATAGTGGACTTACAGGAAGAAAAATCATAGTAGATACCTATGGTGGCTACTCAAAATCAGGTGGTGGAGCCTTCTCTGGAAAAGATCCTACTAAGGTAGATAGGTCAGCAGCCTACATGGCAAGGTATGCAGCAAAGAATATGGTAGCAGCAGGACTTTGCGATAAGCTTGAGATAGGCCTATCCTATGCCATCGGTGTGGCAAGACCACTTTCTATCTATGTGGATAGCTTTGGTACTGGAAAATATGATGATGAGAAACTCTTAGAAATAGTAGAAGAAAACTTTGATTTTAGACCTCAAGCCATCATTGACAAACTAGAGCTCAAAAGACCAATCTACAAGAAGACAGCAGCCTTTGGACATTTTGGTCGTGATGATGAGGACTTTACCTGGGAAAGACTTGATAAGCTAGAAGAGCTAAAGAAGTATTAGGAGCAAAAATGGCAAGACTAAGAAGAGCTATAGCAATAGATTTAGGAACATCATCAGTTTTAATCTATGTAAACAACAAGGGGATTGTAGTAGAAGAACCGTCAGTTATAGCACTTGACGAGCTTACAGGAGATATTCTTGCAGTAGGTAATGAAGCAAAAAAAATAGTGGGAAGGTCAGCAGGCAACGTAAAAATCGTAATGCCCCTAAAGGATGGAGTCATAGCAGACTTTGAAGCAACTGAGAGGATGCTAAAGTACTTTTTGGAAAAGGCAACAAATAAAAGTCTCCTAAAGCCTGATCTTTTAATCTGTGCCCCTTCAAGATCATCCCAAGTAGAAAAAAGAGCCCTCCTCCAAGCAAGCGATAATGCTGGAGCCCATAGGACTTACCTTATAGAAGAGGGCCTTGCTAGTGCCATAGGAGCTGGAGTAGATATAGCAGATCCCAAAGGAAGTTTAGTAATAGATGTAGGTGGAGGCACCACAGATATAGCAGTCATATCCATGGGACAAATCATAACCAGCTCATCAATACCAATAGGGGGACTAATCTTTGATAGGGCCATCAAGGACTTCCTTAGACAAAGATATGGAATCCTTATTGGAGAAATAAAGGCTGAAGATATAAAAATCGCAGCAAGTTCAGGAAGTAGTGAAGGATCAATAGAAGTTACAGGCAGGTCTATAACCAATGGCCTAGCTCAAAAAATCTACCTTCCTACAGGAGAGGTTTTTGAAGTCATAAGGGAAAATATAGACCTCATAATTTCATCTATAGAAGAAGTCATAGAGGTAACTCCACCAGAGCTAGTATCAGATATCTATGAAAGACCAGTAATTCTAACAGGTGGTGGCGCCCCAACCCTGGGACTTGCTAAGAGAATAAAAGAAAAATTAAAAATTGATGTAGAAATCTCTGAAAATCCTTCAGAATGTGTTATAATAGGAACAGCGAAGGCACTAAACTGGATTGATTCGCTAGATGAAGAACGCAATGAAGCTATAAAAGATAAGCAAAGGGAAATGGAAACAAAGGAAAAATTAAGGAGACGATAGGATGAAAAAACTAGTTCTAGTAAGACATGGACAAAGTGAATGGAACCTTGCCAACAAATTTACAGGTTGGGTAGATGTTGACCTTAGCGAAAAAGGTGAAGAAGAAGCAAAAGAAGCTGGTAGAAAGATCAAGCAAGCAGGCATCAAATTTGACCATGCTCACACATCAATTCTAAAAAGAGCTATCAAAACTTGTAACTATGTCCTAGAATATTCTGACCAAATGTATGTTCCAGTGGAAAAAACATACAGGCTAAACGAAAGACACTACGGTGCCCTTCAAGGACTAAACAAGGCAGAAACAGCAGAAAAATACGGAGATGATCAAGTTCATATCTGGAGAAGATCTTATGATACCCTACCCCCAGAACTAAGTGAAGAAGAAATCAAAGAACAAAGCCAACTAGACATCTACAAGTCACTACCAGTAGATGTAATTCCTAAGGCAGAAAACCTAAAAGTTACCCTAGAGAGAGTATTGCCATACTACTTTGATAGCATTGCTCCAGAACTACTAAGGGGAGAAACGGTCCTAGTAGCAGCTCACGGTAACAGCCTAAGAGCCCTAGCTAAGCACCTAGAGAAAATTTCAGATGATGATATCATGGACCTAGAAATTCCAACAGGTCAACCTTTGGTTTATGAACTAGATGATGAACTAAATGTAGTTAAAAAATATTACCTATAAATTTATAGGTAGATAGGGGACCTAGAGATGGGCCCCCTTTATTTTAACTCAAAAGACAAATTATTTTTAGTTTTAATTATAATAATAATAAAATTTCGATTTAAAGAGGGAAATTAATATTGAGAATAGCATCAGTAGAAAATGAAAATGGGGTATCCTCTCTAATAAACACTCGCTTTGACAAAAAAGAAGTAGTAGTTGATAAGATAGATTCCATAGAAGAGCTTATATTTTCGGACCTATCAAAGTATGACTTGATTCTTGTGGATATGAGCCACAATATGTGCTTGCAAGCCATACAATTTATCAAACAAGAAAGCAATATACCAGTTATCTATCTAACCCAAGAATACAAGAAAAACCCCTTTGAGACTGATATAGATGATGAGGAGTTTGTAATCCATTCCTACACCAGGGAAGAATTTACTAATAGAATTATAAGAAAGGTAAATGAACTAAGGTCTGCCAATATAATAAGCTTAGGCTTTTGTACTTTGGATAAGGATAATGGGGTCTTTAGGATAGGAAATAATATATTGGATCTTACTACAAGTGAAATTGAAGTTTGTGCGATACTAATAGAGCATATGGGAGAAGTCTTATCTAAGGACTATATAGCTGATGAGATGGCTGATAGGGGGATAAAGACTACGGCGAGGTCTGTTAGAGAGTATATAAGAAAAATTAGAAATGAATTTAAGAAGGCAGATATTAATCCGATAAAGACTATAAATAGGCAGGGATACAAGTGGGTAATAGAGAAATGTGAGAACATTCTTTAGAAAATTTGCTTATTATAAGCTTTGTGGTAATATGTATTTATAAATATAATAAATTATATTGATCTAAGGATCGTCTTCAGGGTGAGGTGAGATTCCTTGACCGGCGGTAAAGTCCGCGAGTTCTGTGAACTGAATCAGTGAAATTCTGATACCGACAGTATAGTCTGGATGGAAGAAGAAAGGAATCTTTTTTGTTGCCCTGAACTGGGGCTTTTTTCTTGCCCTAAAAAGGAGGAATTATGAATAAAAATAAAATATTTTCTTTGAATTCTATTGTTAAAATTGGTATCTTGTCAGCCATATCCTATGTGCTTATGTTTATCCAACTACCTATCCCTATAGCACCACCCTTCATGAAGGTAGACCTAGCAGATGTGCCTGCCCTCCTTGGTGGCTTTGCGGGAGGACCTCTTGTTGGAGTTATCGTTCAATTAATTAAGAATGTCCTAAACCTAACCAAGACCACAACAGCAGGAGTTGGGGAGCTATCAAACTTTATAGTAGGAGCTAGCTTTGTTTTTGTAGCAGCTAGTGTCTATAGGAAGAGAAAGAATAAGAAGAATGCTATAGTGTCCCTAGTTCTAGGAGTTATCGCTATGACAGTAATAGCAACCCTATCAAACGCCTTTGTAGTATTTCCAGCCTATGGTAAGGCTATGAATCTTGATATGATGGCCTTTGTTGAGATGACCCAAGGGGGTAATGGCCTTGTAAGCTCATACTTTACCTTGATGCTCTTATCAGTTGCTCCTTTTAATATAATTAAGGGCTCTGTGGCATCTATCGTAACCTACTTCCTCTACAAGAGGGTATCACCACTGCTTAAAAAATAAGAAACCTATAGGTCCTGCCTCCTGGTGGGACTTTTTCTATTTTTATCCTTTGGAGTATAATAGTGTAAGGAGTTATTTATGGAAATTAAGAATTTAGAAGAACTTGAGTCCTTTGCTCATGACTTATCAGCTCTCTTAGTTGAGGGAGATGTTATTAATTTGGTTGGAGAAATGGGAGCAGGCAAGACCACCCTAACTTCTCTTATAGCAAAAGAGCTCGGCATAGATGATTCATCATCACCAACCTTTGCCCTAGTAAATATCTACGAGGGTGATAAGAAGATTTACCACTTAGACCTCTATAGGCTAGATGATCCGGATGATATCTTGGATATAGACTTTGAAGAGTATTTTTATCCGACTGATGCCATTAGCTTTATAGAGTGGGCAGAAAATGCCAAAGACTACCTGCCAGATGAAATGATTGATATAAATATAGATAAAATAGACGAAAGAACTAGAGATATTACAATATCAGATAAGAGCCAACGAGGAAGGGAAATAAATGCTCATTTTAGCAATTGATACATCAACTATGATTTCAACTGTAACTATAGCAGATGAAAATGAGATTATAGGGGATTTTAATGTTAACCAACAAAAGACCCATAGCGAATCTATGGTACCTATGATTGAGACCTTGCTAGAGCTTTTGGGAATGGAAATAGCTGATATTGACAAGTTTGTAATAGCCAAGGGCCCAGGATCCTTTACAGGTCTTAGGATTGGGATGACTATAGCAAAAACCCTTGCCCAAGTTTATAAGAAGGACCTAATCCCTATAAGCACCCTTCTCGCCCTAGCCAATAATAGCTCATCAGATAGGGTCAAGGTCCCTATGATTGATGCCAGGGGCAATAGGGTCTATGGGGCAGCCTATGACAAGGACTTTAATGAGATAATCAAAGAAGACCTTTATATCATAGATGATTTTTCAAGGAAGGTAAATGAGCTTGGCCAAAACGTTGAGCTTATAGGAACTATGAATGAAAAGTATGGGGATAGGTTCGATAGGGCCATCTCCCTTCCCATAAATTTCAACAATTCTATAGGGAGGTCCTTGATAAAGATTGCCCTAGAAGGTGAGCTTGTGGGAGAAGATCTCTATACTATAAAGCCAAATTACCTTAGGAAAAGTCAAGCTGAAAGGCAATTAATAGAAAATGATAAGAAAGATGGAAATAAGTGATACCGATAGGGTTTACCAAATCGAAAATGAGTCTTTTTTTGAGCCTTGGAGCAAGAAGCAACTTATAAGGGAGCTTACCCAAAATAGCCTACTAAGCCACTATGTCTACGAGGATAAGGGCGAGATACTAGGATTTTACATAGCAAGCAAGGTCCTAGATTTGGTAGAGGTCTTTACTATAGCGGTCGATAAAAATTATAGGAAAAGGGGGATAGGAAGCGAATTATTATCCCACCTAATAGATAAGTCGCTCAGAGAAGGGGTAAGCGAAATATGGCTAGAAGTATCTACCAAAAATAAAAGAGCCCTCGCCCTATATGAAAAATTCGGTTTTGAAAGAGTAGGCATTAGAAAGAATTACTACCAAAAGTTAGGAGAAGATGCCTACAATATGAAAAGGATACTTAAATGACAGATTTTTATACACTGGGAATAGAGACAAGCTGTGATGATAGCTCTGTTGCTATTCTCAAAAATGATAGAGAAGTTCTCGTAAATTTAATATCATCTCAGATAAATATCCACACCCTCTTTGGTGGAGTGGTACCTGAGATTGCAAGCAGGAAGCACCTAGAGGCTATAAATCCTCTGATAGATAAGGCCCTTAGTGATGCGGGCTTGACCTATGAAGATATAGACCTTATATCAGTAACCAAGGGGCCTGGTCTTATGGGTTCACTCTTGGTGGGTATATCAGCTAGCAAGGCCCTATCCCTCGCTCTAAATAAGCCAATGATAGGGGCAAATCACATGCAAGGTCATATTTGTGCCAACTACCTATCCCACAAGGACCTAGAACCTCCCTTCATATCCCTAGTGGTATCAGGAGGCCACACCTATCTATGTAAGGTAAACTCCTATACAGACTATGAGGTTGTAGGTAGGACCCGTGATGATGCAGTAGGAGAATCCTTTGACAAGGTTGCAAGAAAGATAGGCCTTGGCTATCCTGGTGGACCAAAGATAGATAAGCTCGCAAGAGAAGGTGATAAGGATGCCATAGACTTTCCTAGGATAATGCTCGATAAGGATTCCTATGACTTTTCCTTCTCAGGGCTAAAGACTGCAGTCCTAAACTACGCCCACACCCAAGAGCAAAAGGGTATAGAGGTAAATAAGGCTGACCTTGCTGCAAGCTTTGAGGAGGCAGTGGTCGATGTTTTAGTAGCCAAGTCTATGAGACTCCTAAAGGAAACAGGCATTAAGACCCTCGCAGTAAGTGGGGGAGTCGCTGCCAATTCTAGACTTAGAGAGAGACTTAAAGAAGAACTTGATAAGGAAGGAATGAAGCTTTACTATCCAGACCTAATCTTATGTACTGACAATGCAGCTATGATAGCCATGGCAGGCTACCTAAATTACAAAAATGGCGATACAGACAGCAAATTTATGAAGGTTTATCCAAACTTGGAATTATGATATGGCAAGAAGAGACAGGTCTAACCCTCAGGTTAGAAATATTATCAAAAAATATAATAAACTAAATAAGATAAGTGCGATAATATGGTTTTTGGCAGGTCTTGGAGTCCTAGGCTTTGGCATATACTTTAGGGAAATATTTGAAGTGGTATTTGGGGTCTTTGCCATCCTATATTCTTTCGGTGTCTTTAAGGGAAGGTCTTATTCCATAGGGGGAATCAGAAAGGCTGAGGTCAAGAAACTTTACTTTATTATGGTCTTTATAGGAATCTATTCCCTAGTAAACCCTATAGGAAATATAGCCCTCTTATTTGACCTCTACAAGAGGGACCTAGTCCTAAATGGAGACCTCTAATGAAGGTCAAGGCAAAAATTCTTAGTCTTATCTTGCTCATAAGCCTTCTAACATCCTGCGCACCTAGAAGGTTTGACCAGCTTATGGCAAGGAGGGCCCAGTTTACCTACAAGAGAGAAGGACTAGTCCTCACAGATGGGAAATTTCACCCAGATGAGATAGAAGAATTTAGTGTAGATGAGTATTTAAAATGGTACGAGGGACTAAAAAGCCCCCTAAAACTTGAACTTCCTGACCCCAAAAAACCCAAAGAGCTAACCAAGGATGAAATGATAGAAGACTTTGAATTTTTATTTAAGGAACTAAAGGAGAACTACCCCTTTTTTGAAGTCCTAAAGAGAAGGCATAAAATCGATTTTGTGAAGTCCCATGACAAGTATTTGACTATGGTCAAAAAAGCTAAGACCGATGAGGAATTTATCGAAACCTTAAAAATGATTATAGGAGACCTCAAAAGCGACCATGCCAAGATAGCTGATAAGGCCTATGTCAAGGAAACCCTAGAATACTTTGCCCAAAATTTTAAGTCCCCATCTATTTATTATGAATTTCTTAACCTTAATCGATCTGTGGTAAGGAATAGGTATGACCTAAAGGGCAAACAATCTGACGAAGATAACATAGACCTCAATAGGAGAAGGGACATCTTTGAAACGGCTGATCCCAACAACCTTAGCTTTGAAGACCTTGGCAAGGGCCTTGGCCTTATTAAAATAAAGGAAATGGCAGGAGTATCTAAGTATAGCGAAGACTTAAAGGTCCTAAAAGACTTTCTAAAAAACAAGCACCTCTATAAGGCCCTTATCATAGATATTAGGGGCAATTCTGGAGGAAACGAGGACTATTGGCAAAACTTCCTCCTACCAAAACTATTAACCAGTCCTAAAAAAGTAACTAACAGTTTATTCTTCAAGGATTCTGACAAGACCAAGCTCATCTTTGCAGATGAGAACCTAAATGCAGAAAGGCTAGAAAACATGGATACCTCTGCCCTAAATATCTCAAATACAAAGGACATAGAAGGCTTTGATCTCTATATGAAAGACATTATTTCAATTAGTCCCGATAAGTCCGATAGGGACTATGGTTTTGATGGAGAAATATTTATCCTAGTTGACAAGGAAGTCTATTCAGCAGCAGAAGGCTTCACCAACTTTATGAAAAACTCAAATGCTGCTATCCTCTTGGGAGAGCAAACCAAGGGGGACGGAATAACCCTTGGCATAATAAACTCAGTCTTGCCAAATTCAGGTCTCGTCTTTACCTATACAAACACCCTAGGCTTTGATAGCGAAGGCAAACTAAATGAAGAAAACCCAACTAAACCTGACATAGAAACAAATTCCTACAAGGATAGCATAAGGACAATCCAAGAGATGATAAGATGACCTGATTTATATCAGGTTTTTTCTTTTTAAAAGTTCTCTTAATAAAATTTAGTCATTTAACTTAATAACTTGATTTTAAATTGTAAAAATGTTATGATTAAAAATGTAGGAAAATGTTTGCGATTATAAGGCTTTTCAAGCATTACAAACTTTTCGAAAATAAACAATTGGAGGAAACATGAATAAGAAATTTTTATCTTTAGCCTTGTCTACAATGATGCTTCTTACTGCATGTGGTGGGGGAAACTCAAACCAACCAGCAGAAAATTCTAGTACAGAACAAGGCACAGAAAATGCTACTACAGAAGTAGCTGAGACAAATGAAAGTCAAGATCAAGAAGGTAAATCTCTAAGGATGCTTTTTGATAAACAAGGTGAAGGAACAAACTTCGATACACCTTGGTGGAACAGAGGAGATATTTACAAGGTAATTACTTTTAGATCCCTATTCAAAGCTAATCCAGAACTAACAGAATTTGAACCAGATCTATTAGCTGACTATACTATGGCTGATGATGGAATGTCTTACGAATTCAACTTAAAAGAAGGTGTTAAATGGTCAGATGGAGAAGCTTTAACAGGTGAT
Organism: Anaerococcus sp.; assembly: GCA_022780515.1. Classification (GTDB taxonomy): domain Bacteria; phylum Bacillota; class Clostridia; order Tissierellales; family Peptoniphilaceae; genus Anaerococcus. Next base: position 30,851 of record JALEUV010000023.1, read on the forward strand.
GATGTTAAATTCTCAATAGAAGGTGCTTTAAAGGGCGCAAAAGTCAATACCATTTATACAGGAGCTTTTTCATCAATCAAGGGAGCAAGTGCTTACAAAGACGGTTCAGCTGAAGAAGTTGAAGGAATAAAAGTAGACGGAAATAAAGTTACTTTAGAGATGGAAAAATCTGTAGGTAATATGATTCCGGTATTATCACAATTTGCAATTCTCCCTGCTCATGGATTTGAGGGAGTCGATATGACAGAATACCACACAGCTGATTTCTGGAAAGCTCCTATAACAGACGGTATGTATAAGGTTAAAGAAGTTGTTACAGACTCTTATATAGCCCTTGAGCCAAATGAAAATTATGAAAACCAAGCTCCAAAGATCCAATCTGTAGTAGTAAATATAGTACCATCTGACGCTAAACTAAACTCAGTATTAGGTGACCAAGCTGACGTATTTAATACCAAGGCTCCAACTGAAGTTACATCTGTTGATAAGAAGGAAAACTGGGAAGGTCAAACTGTAGATACCCTATTCTATTACTACCTAGTATTTAACCAAACAGGTAATGAACAAAGACCTGCTAATAAATGGGTACAAAATCCTAAGTTTAGACAAGCAATTTACTATGCTATAGATAGGGATAACTTAGCAGCATCACTATTCCCTGAACTAGCAGAAAAGTCTACCTATGGTGTACCAGAAAAAGACTCAGCAAACAAGAATACAGAACTTGAAAAATTTGATTACAACCCAGAAAAAGCGAAAGAACTATTACAAGAAATAGGCTACACAGATGATCAACCACTAGAATTTAGATACTATATGGCTGACCAAGCTTCAGTAGACCTATATAACTCTATAGCTCAAAACTTACAAGATGTAGGTATCAGTGTAAATGTTCAAAAATTTGCAGGAGATGCATCACAAGAGTTAATGGAGCTAAGAAATTATGATATTGCTCTAAAGGGGCTATCAGCATTTGGTTATGAAGAGTGGTACGGAGAATATGTTCCACAAAATAACAACCTTGTTAAAGTATTTGGTGAAGAAGTAGGATCTAAATACGATGCTAAATACCAAGAATTACTACAAGAAACTGACGAAGCAAAGAGAGCAGAAATACTAAAAGAACTTCAAAAGATAGAAGCAGAAGACCTATCAAAAGAAGTAATCTTTATGCTAAAGAATGATATTTTTGTCAATACTGATAATGTAGAAACCAATGGTGCAACTTTCACTAACCCATGGTTTGCAGCTGACATAGGATTTGAAAATTGGGAACTAAAATAGCTTAGTATAGAATTAAGGGGTTGTTTTTAATTTACTATAAACAACTCCTTAAATATTTGAAAGAAGGGAAATTATGAACAATAATAATATTTTTAAGTACATATTAAAGAAATTATTACAGATGATCCCAATGCTTATAATAATTTCTTTTTTAATTTTTGTAGCTTTGCAAGCTATGCCAATAGATCCTATCAACTATTTGCTTCCACCAGGAACCGCAAGAGATCCTGCCATGATTGAAGCCTTGAGAGACAGATACGGTCTAAATGATCCTATTATTATTCAATATTTTAGATGGATTAGCAATGTTGTTAGAGGAGACTTTGGTTATTCTATAATTAATGGTCAAGCTATTAGTGATATACTTGCCCAAAAGCTTCCAGCAACTTTGGAATTAGCAGTTGCTTCTTTAGTTATTTCAACATTTTTAGGAATATTTTTAGGTATCCTATCAGCCGTTAACCAAAATGGTCCAATTGACTATATAGCGAGAGTTATCGGTGTTGTAGGCCAATCTATACCAGAATTTTTATTTGGAATAGTTTTGATATCAATCTTTGCCCTATCCCTAGGATGGTTACCAGTAGGAGGTAGGAATATATATGGTATGAGTACTTTTGTAGATAGAATCAAGAACTTGATCCTTCCTGCTGGAGCCTTATCCATAGCCATGATTGCAACAGTTCTAAGGTATACTAGAAACTCAATGCTAGGAGTTATGAATCAAGAGTATATAAAGACTGCAAGGTCTAAGGGTATTAGAGAATCCAAGGTATATTTGATGCACGCCTTTAGAAACTCTATGGGACCTATCCTAGTTACTATAATGCTTAGAATACCTGGACTTGTAGGTGGTTCTGTAGTTATTGAGTCAGTATTTAACTGGCCAGGAATTGGATCTACACTCATGGGGGCTGTAACTAGTGGTGATTATCCTATCATAATGGTAACAACCCTACTTATTGCTACAGTAATGTTGGCGATATCTTTCTTAGTAGATGTTATATCAGCCTTACTTGATCCAAGGATTAGATTATAGGAGTTTATTATGAGTGAAAATAAAATCAATGTAAAAAGAAAGCCAAAATCATCTCTAGCTAAGAGATCTATTCAAAAGTTTTTTTCTAATAAGCTTGCTATATTAGGTCTAATTATAGTTTTGGCGATGATTATATTATCAGTATTTGCTCCGATTTTTGCAACTTATGATCCAAACCAAATTGATATGGCATCGTTAAACCAAGCACCCAGTGGGGCCCATATCTTTGGGACTGATTCTACTGGACGTGATTTATATTCAAGGTTACTATATGGTGGTAGAATTTCTATAATGATAGGAGTTGTATCAGCTATGACAACATCAATTATAGGAACAGTCTTGGGTCTAATAGCTGGATATTTTGGAGGTTTTATTGACTCCATTCTTATAAGAATTTCCGAAATCCTCCAATCCTTCCCTCTAATTATCTTGGTAATGGTCTTGGTTACAATCATAGGACCATCAGTAACCAATATGATTTGGGTATTTACCTTTGTAGGTTGGATGACAGTATTTAGAATTGTAAGAAATGAAGTATTGAGACTTAGAGAAGAAACATATGTTGATGTAAACAGGGCCTTTGGAATATCTGACTGCAAGATAATGTTTAAAGATATCCTACCAAACACTCTAAGTCCTATCATAGTAGCAACTACAATAAACATAGCTTACTTTATCCTCCAAGAGACTGGCCTATCCTTCTTGGGACTAGGTGTACCAACTAACGTTCCTACTTGGGGAACTATAATAAATGCAGCTAAGTCTATTACTGTTATACAAATGTATAAGTGGCAATGGATAATTCCAGGTCTAGTAATATCATTATTTGTAATGAGTATCAACTTCTTAGGTGATGGTCTAAGGGATGCTCTCGACCCTAGAAATTAGGAGATATTATGGAAAATATTATAGAATTAAGAAATTTGTCTACTGAATTCAAGGTAGGTAAAAATATCATAAGAATAGTAAAGAATGTTTCATTAGATGTAAAAAAAGGACAAATCCTTTCTATAGTAGGGGAGAGTGGTTCTGGTAAGTCAGTTACAGTAAATTCTATAGTTAATCTCTTGCCTAAGAATGGAAAAATAGCATCAGGAACGTCAATGTTTAAGAGTGAATCTCTAAAAGATGTAGACATCCTTGCCCAAAAACCTTATGGAAAGACTATGAGAAAAATTAGGGGAAATGAGATCGGCATGATCTTCCAAGACCCTATGCAATCCCTAAACCCAGTATATACTGTAGGATATCAAATTATGGAAAATATAAGAGAGCATAGGGATATATCAAAAAGCGAAGCTCGTTCTATAGGTATAGAGATGATCAAGAAGCTTGGCATACCTGAAGCTGAGTCAAGGTTTGACAACTACCCTCACCAATTCTCAGGCGGTATGAAGCAAAGGGCAATGATTGCTATTGCCATGGTAAATAACCCTGACCTTCTTATAGCAGATGAGCCAACAACAGCCCTTGACGTAACAATCCAAGCCCAAATTATGGACCTTATGAAGGATATGAGAGATAAGGAAGGTAAGTCAGTTATCCTTATTACCCACAATATGGGACTTGTGGCAGAAGTGGCTGACCAAGTAGCTGTTATGTATATGGGAAGAATTGTAGAATATGGTGAAGTAGCGGATATTTTCACTAACCCATCACATCCTTATACCAAGGCTCTTCTTAAATCAGTTCCTATTCCAGGAATGGATAAGAATAAAAAACTTGCCACAATACCAGGCGAGACTCCAGACCCTGCTTCTTATGTAAAGGGATGTGAGTTTGCATCAAGATGCCAATATGCAAAAGAAGAATGTAAAAATAGGGATATTCCTTTATATAATATAGATAACAACCATGTAGCAAGGTGTATCTTACATGAAGGTAGCAAGGAGATTGTAGATGAAAACTGATAATACAAATCAAAAAACAGTTGATAATTCAAATTCGGATATAAAATCAGCAATTCACACAAATCTTGACAATAAAGATATGAAGTCTAGCAATAATGAATTGGTTTTTGACGTAAGAGGTCTCAAGACCTACTTTCCTATCTATGAGGGAACCTTTAAGAAAAAGAAAGTAAATGATGTAAAGGCAGTAGATAATGTAACATTTACAGTAAAAAGAGGAGAAACCATTGGGGTTGTAGGAGAATCTGGGTGTGGTAAGACAACCCTAGGTAGGTCTATCATGAGACTAGAAGAACCTACGGGTGGAGAAGTTTTGTATAACCTCCATGGAACTATGACTGATATAACTAAGTTTAGCAAGGATCAATTATTTGACTTTAGAAAAGAAGTACAAATGGTCTTCCAAGACCCGTACTCTGCTCTAAACCCAATGAGAAAAATTTATGATTCCTTTGCTGAACCGCTCAAAGCCCATGGTATAAAAAGCAAAGAAGACCTTGAGATGATAATGGAGGATAGGCTAAGAAGGGTTAACCTAAGACCAGAATTTATTTATAGGTATCCCCATGAATTTTCTGGTGGTCAAAGGCAAAGACTTTGTATAGCCAGAGCCTTATCAGTATCGCCTGATGTAGTAATACTTGATGAGCCTGTATCAGCCCTAGACGTATCTATCCAAGCCCAAGTTATAAACCTACTTCAAGATATACAAAAGGAATTGGAATTAACCTATGTATTTATTGCCCATGACTTATCAGTTGTAGAATATATTTCTGATAGGATAATGGTAATGTACCTAGGTCATATACTAGAATATGCTGACAGTGTTGAATTAAATAGAAAGCCTGCCCACCCTTATACAGAGGCCCTTCTATCTGCTGTGCCAATTCCTGAAGTTGGAAGAGAGTCAAAGAGAATAGTCCTAGAAGGGGATGTACCAAGTCCAATCCACAAACCTTCTGGCTGTCCTTTCCATAATAGATGTCCAAAATATATAGGAGAAATTTGCGAGCAAAAAGTTCCAGAATTTACGGACTTAGGAAATGGTCATTTTGTAGCTTGTCACCTATACCAAGGAGAATAGAATGATCAAAAAACATTTTAATAGTGTAGATGAAATGTCCTATACAAAGCTTGAAAACCACAAGCCAGCTGACTTTGAAGATTTTTGGGCTGGTCAAATCAAAGATTTAGAAGGTCTAACTCCATCTTATAAGATAGAGAGGGCCTTTGAAGATGACTTTGAGAGAGGTGACTTTTACCACCTATACTTTGAGAGCTTTGATCAAAGCATGATCCACTGCAAGTACCTAAGACCAAAGACAGAAGAAAAATTTCCCCTAGTTGTAACCTTCCATGGTTATCCTGGAGCTACACGTTCATATTTTGAATATTCTTCCTTCCTAGACCAAGGTATCGCAGTCCTTGCTATGGATTGTAGGGGCCAAGGGGGACTAAGCTTTGAGATGGAGAAGGCTAGACTTAACAAGGGACCTACTGTATCTGGCCACATCATAGATGGGATAAATGGAGACAAAGAAGACTTATTTTATATAAATATCTTCAAGGACGCCTACTTGACTGTAAATCTTGCCAAGAGCTTAGAGGGAGTAGATGTAGATAAAATTTACCTGGCTGGCTCTTCCCAAGGGGGAGGGATTACCATCGTTACAGGAGCTTTGCAAAGAGAAGTAGTAAAAAAGGCCTACATTCTATATCCATTCCTCACAGACTATAGGAAGGTATATGAATTAGACTATGATGAATTAGCCTATGAGGGACTAAGATACTATATGAGATGGTTTGACCCGCAAGGCAAGGATCTAGATAAGTTTTTTGATAAACTTGCTTATATAGATGCGGCAAACTTTGCTGATAAGATAGAGGCAGATATAATTTATGGTATCAGTCTAGCAGATGAAGTAATCCCCCCAGAAGTGCAACTTGCAGTATATAATGAAATAAAGGCACCTAAGAAACTCTTTCAATTTAAGGGATTTGGTCATGAGAAAATTTGCCCTATGGAAGATGAAGTCCTTCCATTTTTTAAGGATGATCAGACTTTAAATGATAATATAGCAAGAAGGGAAGATTCATTTACCTACAAGTACATAAATGAAGGAAATGATAGCTTGCTTTTCTACCTAAACCCTACTATAAATATGGGCTGCCATTACCTAAGAAGGTTCTCTGAGCTTAATATGGATAGCTTATCATATGACTTCACTAATAGCGAAGAGAATCTGGCTAATGTAGATGCTCTTTGGGATAAATATAAGGATAAGTATGAGAATATTTATATAATAGGTCAAAGGGAAGCTACAGATATCGCCCTAGATCTAGGATGCGATAAGAAGCTAAGGGGCCTTATATTACAAGGAATGCTCTTTGATGAGAAATCTATAGACAAGGCAAAGAAGATAAAAGCACCTGTCTTTATGGCATCTGCAGGACTTGATGATTTGGAAAATAAGGATTTAACTAAGAAAGTAGCCGAGTCTTTTAATAAGGCTAAAATACTATATTATCCAAAGTATGAGTATGAAAGAATTAACGATTTTGAAGATGAAAAGATGGTATTTTTAAATAAAATAAAAAAAGAGGATAGCAATGAGTAAATTTACTATAAAAGATTTTAGGGGTGTAATACCTGCAGCGATATCAGTATTTGATATTAATGAAGAATTAGATTTAGATGCAACCAAGGAATTTATAGACTTCCTACTAAGTTTTGATATAAATGGACTCTACCTAACAGGTTCAACTGGTGAAGGCTTCTTGATGAAATCTGAAGAGAGAATAGCAGAAGTAGAAGCTGTTATGGAAGTGGCAGGAGATAAGGTGCCGGTAGTTGTTCACGTTGGTAATATCGGAACAAAGAGGACAATCGAGCTTGCCAAGTGTGCCAAGGATGCTGGGGCTACTGCAATTTCATCAGTACCTCCATTTTATTGGGCCTTCAATAGCAAGCAAATCTTTAAATACTACAAGGACATAGCTGAGGCTGTAGATATCCCTATGATAATCTACAATGTTCCCCTAGCAGGACTTATGAGTGAAGAGATGATAGTAGAATTATCAAAGATTGACAATATCCAAGGTGTAAAATACACAAGCACAGACATCTTCCAAATTCCTGTTATTAGAGATGATATAGATAAGGACTTTATGATCTACGGTGGAGCAGATGAGCTAGCAAGTTCCAATGTCTTACTCGGAGTTGATGGTATAGTAGGATCTTTCTACAACATCTTCCCTGATATCTTCATCCAAATCTATAAAAATGTAAAAGAAGGAAATGTTGAGAAGGCTTACAAGCTCCAAAGAAGTGCAGTAGTTCTCATAACCCATATAGTAAGAACTGGTAACATGGTGGCTGGTATCAAGGCCCTACTAAGAGAAGCAGGAGTCAATGCAGGTTATGCTAGAAGACCATTTATAAACTTCTTTGATGAAGACCAAAAACAACTTGCTAAGGAAGTTGTAGAACTTGCTGACAAATATGAGATAGAAGATATCAAAGTTATTGATAAATTAAGGAAAAAACTTGGTAGATAGACCATGAATGTACTTTGTTTTGATATAGGTGGTACGGAAATAAAATCCATGCTCAAAACAGCAGACCAGGCTATATTTTTTGAAAACTTTGAATCCAAAGCAGGTATAGATGCAAGACTTATAGTTGATGACATCTTTGGAAGAATTAGGAAAGTCCAAGAAGACTATGACCTTGATGGAATAGCCATATCTACAGCAGGGATGGTTGATAGCAAGACAGGAATCATAACCTACACCAACGAAAACTTTAAAAACTATATGGGCCTTGACTGGAAAAAACTAATCGATGAAGAATTTTCCCTCCCTGCCCTAGTAGAAAATGATGTAAAGGCTGCAGCTATGGGAGAATTTCACCAAGGAGCAGGCAAGGACTTTGCTTCAACCTTCACCCTAACAGTAGGAACTGGTATAGGTGGAGCCTTGATCCTAGATGGAAAAATAAATAGAGGAGCTTCAGGTCAGGCAGGAGAGATAGGTTATATGGATTTCTTTGGGAAAAGTTTCGAAAACCTAGCCTCTACATCTGCCCTCCTAAGAAGGGCCAAGGAAGACTATCCAACCAAGACCTATGCCAATGGCAAGGAAATCTTTGAAGCCATAGAAAAGGGCGATGAAGACGCCAAGGCCCTTGTTGGAACTATGACAGATATAATAGCCATGGGCATCTCCCACATCATGCTTATAGTTAACCCTGAAGCTATTATAATTGGTGGGGGCATTAGCCAACAAGAAGAATTATTTATAGACCCTATAAGGGATAAGGTAAAAAAACTTCTTCCCCCAAATATATATGAATCTACAACCATAACAAGCACAAAACTAGGAAACAAGTCTGGCATGTATGGGGCCTATCATTTATTTTTAGAAAAATATAAAGACAATTAAGAAAAAAGGTAAGATGGTAGTGAAGACCATATTTGCAATAAGGAATTAGTTTTCTAGGGAATACAAGGAGGAATAATGAGTATAGAAGATGTAAAGGGAGGCTTGATAGTATCATGCCAAGCCCTAGCAGACGAACCACTCCACTCATCATTTATAATGGGAAGGATGGCACTAGCTGCAAAAATGGCAGGAGCAGTTGGTATTCGTGCCAACACAGTTGAAGATATTGAAGAAATTAAAAAAAATGTAGACCTTCCAATAATAGGAATCATCAAACAAGTATACGATGATTCAAATGTCTATATATCACCAACTATGGATGAAATAGATAAGCTTGTAGAAACTAATGTAGAAATAATAGCAACTGATGCTACAGATAGACCTAGACCTAATGGGGAAAGCCTAGATGAATTTTACAAAAAAATTAGAGAAAAATATCCTGATATAGTCCTAATGGCTGACTGCTCAACAGTTGAAGAAGCCCTACACGCAGACGAGCTTGGCTTTGACTTTATTGGAACAACTATGGTTGGTTACACTGAAGAATCTAAGGGCTTAAAGATTGACGAAGATGACTTCAAGATCCTAAGGGAGATAGTGGAAAAATCAGACCACCCAGTAATTGCTGAGGGAAATATAGATGTTCCTGAAAAGGCAAGAAGGGTATTAGAGCTTGGTGCCTACACAGTTGTAGTAGGAGGAGCTATTACTAGACCTCAAAATATAGCCAAAAAATTTGTGGACGAAATAAATAGGGACAAATAAAAATTTAATAGCTGTGGCTTTATAGCCATGGAAATAAAGAACTGGCCGAGTGTCAGCTTTTTTATTTTGTATTATTATTTTAAATCTTTAAAATATATAATATAATATTAAAAAGGAGAAATTATGGGAGAAAATTTAGAAATATTACAAAGCGTACAAAGCCAATACAAGAAAGCTGTCGAAGACCTAAGTCTAGATCAAGCTGTATATGAAATATTAAAAGATCCTGAAAGGCTTATAGAGGTAAGCCTTCCAATAAAGATGGACGATGGTTCAACCAAGGTATTTAAGGCCTTTAGGTCTGCCCACTCTTCAATCCTAGGCCCTTCAAAGGGAGGAGTTAGGTTTAATGAGAATGTAAATGCCAACGAAGTTAAGGCCCTATCTATGATGATGACAATCAAATCTGCCCTCCTATCCTTGCCCCTAGGTGGAGGCAAGGGAGGCCTTAGGGTTGATCCTAAATCTTTAAGTGAAAGAGAAGTAGAGAGCCTAGCCAGATCTTATGTAAGGGCTATGAATAATTACTTGGGAAGTGACATTGATGTGCCAGCCCCAGATGTAAATACCAACCCTAAGATTATGGGATATTTTGTAGATGAATATATAGCCTTAAATAGGGGAAGGCTTGATCTTGGAACTTTTACTGGTAAGCCTATATGCCTTGGAGGGTCCTTGGCAAGGACAGAAGCCACAGGCTACGGTCTTGCCCTAAGTGTAAAATATGCCTATGAAAAACGAGGAGAAAGCCTTGAGCTAAAGACCTTTGCTATACAAGGTTTTGGTAATGTCGGCTACTTTGCTGCAAAATACCTTAGCGAATTTGGAGCGAAATTAGTAGCGGTAAATACAAGCGATAAGACAGCCGAGTCTGGATCATCTGCCATTTATAAGGCTTCTGGCTTTGATGTAGAAGATCTACAAGCTATAAGAGAAAAAGAAGGTTCTGTCTTAAAATATGATGAGGCAGAAAAAATTACCAATGAAGAATTCTTCGCCCTAGATGTAGATATCCTTCTTCCTTGTGCCTTAGAAAATTCTATCGATGAAAAGATTGCTCCAAGTATCAAGGCAAGACTTATAGGAGAAGGGGCAAACGGCCCAACAACTGATAAGGCAGTAGAGATATTAGAAGATAAGGGAGTTCTTATTATTCCAGATATCTTGGCCAACTCTGGTGGAGTCCTAGTTAGCTATTATGAATGGGTTCAAAACCGTACAGGAGAATATTTAACCTTCGAAGAAGTCCAAGACAAACAAAGGGAGAAGATGACCAGGGTCCTTGACGAAGTCTTTGCCATAGCTAATGACAAGAAGGTAAATTTAAGAAGGGCATCCTTTATGAAGGCCCTTCAAAGGCTTTCTGATGGCCTAAAATTTAGGGGAAGATTTTAAAAATTAGCATATAATACTTATATAAGCTAATTTAAGGAAGATATATGAAATTTAAAAGATTTTTAGTAGCCATCTTAGTTGCGGCTATAACATTTTTTGGGTCGAATTTTGCCCTCAACAAGCTTCAAGCAAGCGAGAAAAAGAAGATTTATGGGGAAAATTCATCCTTTGATGACGATGCAGTAAATACAAATAAAAATGAACACCTAATCCTAGTAGTTGGAGTTGACAAAAATGGAGAGGATGATAACCAGGACTTCACGAGGACGGATACCATTATGCTAGTCAAGACCAACACCCAAACTGGTAAGATAGATATCTTATCAGTTCCTAGGGATAGTAGGGTCAAAATTAGAGAAAGCTTTGACAAGGTAAACCACGCCCACGCCTATGGGGGTATAGAGCTAACCATGCAGACCCTTAGAGATTTCTTGGGCCTAGATATAGATTACTATGTAGAAGTTAATTATGATGCTATAGAAGAGCTAGTTGAAGATATGGGTGGAGTAGACTTTGTAGTTCCAAAGGGAGTTTCGATAGATAAGGGGTCTGTAAAAATTAGAGAGGGCCTCAACCACTTTGACAAAAAAGATGTTATTTGGTACCTAAGAACCAGAAATATTTACGAAAATGGAGATATAGGCAGGGTAGAAGCCCAACAAGGCTTTATGAAGGCCATGGTAGACCAAATGGTTGAAAAAAGTGGCGAATTAGACTTAGTTTCCCTCGCTCGCAATTTCATGAGAAATGTTAAGACCAATGTCCCACTTTCTTTAATGATAGACCATATCAAAAACATCAAAAACTTCTCATCAGATAAGGTTGATACCCATACCATACCTGGCTATGAGCAAGGAATAGATGGAGTATCCTATTATATAGTAGATTTTGAAAAGGCCTATGACCTTGTTGATAAATATTTTTCTGGCTTTAAGCTTAAAAATTGGACCAAGGAAAAGGCTGGCCTTGATGAAGATAATCAAATAATAGAAGAATACAATGAGGAGCTACCAGCACCAGTAAATTCATATCAGCAACCAGATCCTTCACAAGCTGGATCAGCTTACAATGATGAGCAATACTATAATCAAAACTATCAAGATGAAGTAGAATACGAGTACTACTATATCGAAGTACCGGTTACAGAAAGTGAAGAATCTGGTGAAGAGCTAATAGAAGAGGCTCCATCAGAGCAATATTCCGAAGAAGAAAGCGAAGTAGAAGAAACAGAGTAGACCTATGAGTAAGAAAAGACGTGAAAGAAAAGATGAACATATAGAAAATTACCTAAAGAGTAGAACTACTACCGATAACTTGTTTGAAGATGTCTATATAGAACACCAAGCCTTATCAGATATAAACTTTGATGAGATAGACACGTCCATAGAATTTATGGGCAGGAGAATTTCCATGCCCATCATGGTAAATGCCATGACAGGTGGAGGAGAAATAGGCCGGGATATAAATGAAAACTTATCATCCCTATGCCAAAAATTCAATATTCCTATGGCTGTGGGCTCTGAAGCCATAGCCATAGATGATGAAGAAACAAGGGAATCATTTAGCCTTATGAAGGAAAAGGACATAGTTAGGATTGGAAACCTTGGAAGTGAGAGAGACCTTGAGGACTTTACCTTTGCAAAAGATTTGATAAAGGCAGATGCCATGCAAGTCCACCTCAACATGGCCCAAGAACTCGCCATGGGAGAAGGAGATAGGGACTTTAGTAATACTAAGGCTTGTATCAAAAACCTAGTAGATAATTTCGACCTACCTATCATAGTAAAAGAAACAGGTTGCGGCATATCACAAAGAGTGGCCAAGGACCTAGTAGACATTGGGATCCAATATATAGATATATCTGGCAAGGGTGGTACAAACTTTTTAGAAATAGAAGACCTTAGAAATGTAGAAACTGACTTCTCAGACCTCTATGATTGGGGGATACCTTCAGCAAAATCAATTATAGATGCAAGAAGGACATCAGAAGATGTCTTTATCATAGCAAGTGGTGGCATAAAAACAGGGCTAGATGTTGTAAAATCTATTATCCTAGGAGCAGATATGGCAGCCATGTCAGGGGAGATCCTTAGGTACCTCCTCATGGGTGGCTACGAAATCCTAGAAAACTTCCTAAAAGAGCTTCGCTACAAAATAAAAATGATAATGTGCCTATTAGGGGTAAAAAATATAGAAGAGCTTAAAAAAGTTGACTACAAACTTACAGGAAGATTAAAAGATCTAGTGGACTAACAAAAGCTAGCTGGTAGAGCCGAGGGACCTCTCTCAGGCTCTTTTTCTATAAAAATATAGAGGATAGCTAAATTACTTTATACTTTTGCCATTAAAGGATATACTTAAATAATAAAGGTCAGAATAACGTTTTTAAAACTATCACATATAAAAAAGAAGAGGTGTTGGCATATGATGCTCAGACAAAAACAAATTTTAAAAAATATACTAAACAAGGACTATTCTTTGGAAGAACTTGCATCTTACTACAAGGTTTCTACTAGGACAATAAGGTCTGATATAAAGGCAATTAACCAAGAAATAGAAGACTTTGACCTAAAGATAGTAAAGAAGAACCTAGGCAAGTATTATTTGGCCTATGACAATGAAGCAAGCATTGAAAAATTAAAGTCCTCTGATATTTTTAAAAATATACTCGATAACACAGAACCCGAAATAAGAGTTATCCACCTAGCCCTAACCTACCTCCTATCGCCTTCTTATATAAAAATCGAAGAATTGGAAGATGAACTCTACCTATCTAGGGCTACCATCCAAAACGACCTCAAGGAAGTTAAGAAAATTTTTGCTGACTACGACATAGAACTAGTAGCCAAGCCCAACTACGGTCAAATAATCAAGGGCAAGGAAGATAAAATTAGAAAGCTTATAACTTCCCTCATATATAGACTAAACGATAAGTACCTCAATGACCTAAAAAGTGAAAACTTGTTTTTGCTAGACAGGGACAAATTTAACCAAGTATATGAAATCTTAATAAGAAATATCCTAAAATACAAGGTTAAACTATCAGATATTGCCCTAAACAACCTAGCCATCCACATCCTCGTAGCCACAAAGAGGATTGAACTAGGTCAATATGTAAACAAAAACATAGATAACGACATAAAAAATACCAACCACTACCTGGTTGCCCTAAATATAGTAAGGGACCTTAATCAAAAAATGGATATAGAATTTCCCAATGACGAGGTCTATTATATAGCCATGCACCTTATGGGAACCAATTTGCTGAGCGAAGAGGAATCAGTCAATGAAGAATATGACATCCTAGAAAAGGTCTATCAAGAGATTGTAAAGGAAATAAGGGAGGTCCTAGGCATAGACCTAAGCTCTGACAAAGACCTAAAAACAGCCATTCTTCTCCATCTAAAGCCTGCTGTATTTAGATTTGAGAACAACCTGACCTTGAGAAATCCCCTCCTCGATTCAATAAAGGTCAACTACCCACTAGCCTACGAAACTGCTGTCATAGGATCCAAGATAATAAAAAAAGAACTTGGCATATCCTTTAATGAGGATGAGCTAGGCTTTATTGCCATGCACCTGGGAGCAGCCATTGAGAGAATAAGGTCCAACAATGACCCTATAAGGACAATACTGGTATGCACAACAGGACTTGGTAGCTCAAAATTAATGGAATACAAACTAAAAAACAAGTTCCCTAAGGACATAAAAATAGTTGCTACAAGCGAACTCTATAACCTAGACAAGCACTCAGAAGATTCCTATGACCTAATCATATCAACAGTGCCAATAAGTACTCCTACCAAGAAAAAAGTCATCTTCGTAAAGGACATCTTTGGTGATGTGGGTTTTGAAGCAATCGAAGACTATATAGAAGAATATAAACTAAGAAAAATAAAGTACCTAGACCTAAACGATATATACCTAAACCTTGACTATGACAACAAGGAAGACCTACTTCGCTATATGACAGAAGACCTCCACAAGAGAGGCAAGGCCCCTAAGGACCTCTACGAATCCATAATGGAGAGGGAAAATGTTGCAAGCACAAGCTTTGGCAACCTCCTTGCCATACCCCATCCCCTAAAACTTATGACCGATGAGACCTTTATAAGCATAGCAACATTGAAACATGAAATATCTTGGGGAGATAAGCCTGTAAGACTTGTCATAATGCTAAATATATCCAAAAATGCAGGAGAGCTTATAGAAGAAATCTACAAATTTATCATCGACATAGTAGATGATATGGACACAGTCAAGGACATCCTAGATTCAAAAAGCAAAATAGACCTTTACAAGAAATTCC
>JALEUV010000045.1 GCA_022780515.1 Anaerococcus sp.
CTTATACTTATCGTAGAGGGCGGAAAAGGTAATAGTTGGCTTAGGCTCTGTGTAATTAATTAAAGCCTCCATAGCATCGTTATAAGTCTTATAGAAGCCTATATCCTTCCTACCTTTGGACTTAGGTAGCCTTGCCCTGTATTGTTTGACCCTGGTCTTGCCGTTTGGTGCGAGTTTTACTCTTTCTATGGATCCCGTGCCATTTGGTAGCTTTCTTCTTTTTCTTGCCATGCTTGCTCCTTTCTTTTAATTGTGGTACGTTTATAGTAGACTAGTTATAATGTTCAATATTCAATGTCTAGTCTACAGTATTTTTTTAGCACTGGGATTGTCGAGTTTCCCAGTGCTTTTTTTATTTGACTTGTCAACTATATTGATTATAAAGTTTTGATTTTTTTTATTAATTCTTATATAATTTAACTATCAAGAGGAGGTGGATCATGAGAGATAAATTTAATAATTTTCTAGTAGATTTTATTACATGTATTAGAAAATACTCTTACATCGTGTTTCCGTTAATGAGCCTCTTATTTATCTATTTAGTTAAAATTTTTGATATCGTTAGCGTTACTATAGATTCAGACTTGAGAAACAATATAGTTAATGTAAGTGGGGTTTTGACAGGTTTTTTATTTACATCTTGTGGAATATTTATATCTTTACCAGATAATAATTTCATAAGTTATCTTAAAAAAAGCAATCATTTTATTATAGTTTATAGGGTGCTATTGTTTGGAATTATTTTCCTTATATCTTCAATGCTCCTAGGTATATTTAAACTATTTGATAAAATTATGATCACTGTATTTATTTGCGGAATGACTGAAGTTATAATTAGTGTTTATTATTTTTACAAAATAACCAGTCTAACGTCTAAATCTAGTTAATGAAGCTCTTTACTAGGGCTTCTTTTATTTTGTTTAAATTATCTTTTAGAACATCATCTTCTTCTAAGTCTATCTCAATGCTTTTTACTAGCCATCTATCTACTAATTCTATAGTTTGCTCCCCTTCCTCTGTATTAGCTATAACTTCAAATTTTTCAAAATCAGATTTTATAGCTTCTTCATTTAACAAAAGCTCTATGAAATCATTAGAAACCACCTCATTTTTCAATTTTAAATTAACAGTTGCTTTTATAATTGTGGTACTCTTAAAGAGGACAGGGGCATTAATTAATTATTAAATGTCGTGTCTATAGGTTTTATAATGCACCAGGGTTAGTCGCCTGGTGCTTTTTTAATTGTATTAGGTCTAGTTTTGTGAAAATGTGTAGACTTCTCCATTTCCAAACTGAGGTGTTACTTTTGTATCTGCTTCTGGTAATTCTAATGTATAGGTTATATACCAATCTATATTTCCATCTTTTTTAATGTTTGTATTTAATGGGGAGCCGTATTCATCTGGAACTCCTACTTGTCCACCATTAAGGATGTATTCTTGGTTTTCGTCTTCTTGGAATACTTTATAATCAAACACAAAGGTCATCCAAGGATCAGCAGCATCTTCTTGTTTGTTTGTAAAATTTATAGGAATTACTAATATTTTGCTATCATCATATTGAGAAGTTGTTATAAAGGCATCTCCAATTTGTTTATATATAGCACTGTTTGTTTCCCATGTAAAATAGTTATCTTTTTGAGTTTCTCCTGGCTCTGCTTGTATAACTTGGCTTGTTTTATTCTCCTCTTCCTTTACAGGATCTTCTTTAACTTCTTCTTTTTCCTCTGGCTTAGCTTCTTCTTTAACTTCTGTTTGAGTTTCTTCGACAGATTTAGGCTCTTCCACTGGTTTTTCCTCAGCTTCTTGGTTTCCACAAGCTGCTAAGATACCGATAGATAGGGCACAGATAAGTGCTTTTTTAAGTTTCATATTTTCCTCCTATGTTTTTTTATATATTAAGCCTTGCGGCTGAATACCAATTTTATAAAGTTACTGAGTATTGGACTACCTTCCCTATGATTTTGATATTATCTTTTATATCAAAGATTGTGTCGTAGTAGTTTGGGTTGGTTGAGGCTGGTCTGAATATTAGTTTATCACCATCTCTATAAAAGTATTTGACAGCATATTCGCTATCTTGGGTTGAGTAGACGACTATATCTCCGTTTTTTAGGTCATAAACTGATTCATATTCAATTATTCCTATTACTGATTCGTTAGGTATTACCTTGTTCATGGATTCGCCATTTACCTTTAAAAAGAATAACTTATTATTTCCAGCATATTGCCCTGTTATTTCGTCTGGAACTTGTATTTTAGGTAGGTTTTCCATACCACTTATGGTGGTTGGACTGCCTGCCGATACATAGTTGTCTATGTAAGGGTAAGTATGGACTGATACAGATTGTGCTATGAATTCTAGTGTGTCTTTTGGTTCTCCTGTAAGCTGGGAGATGGATATATTGTATATTTCAGCTAACATTCTTAGTTTCGCTAGTGGAGGTGTTGTCTTTCCTTGTTCATAATATCCGTATGCACTTGTAGACATATCTAATTTGTGAGCAACGTCTTCTTGCGTGTATCCCTTCTCTTTTCTAAGGGATCTAATTTTATCATTTAGATTTTTCATAAACTGTTACTCCTTTTATTTGTATTTTACAATTATATCGGGTTTTATACAACAAGTATTACGTGTAAATTTAAAATAATACACGTAAAAATTAAAAAAATATTTGACAAAAACAATTAACGCGTGTATTATATAATTAACAAAACAAGAAAGGAGGGGGGATGAAGAAAGATATTGATAATAAGGAAATTGGATATTTAAAAGATGATATTAAAGAAATAATTGTTGAAACTGATGACAAGAACTCTAAAGTTGTTGCTGTTATAAGTGATGTTCTTAGTCCTAGCAAGGGTTATAGAGTCCGTGTCAAGTTTAAAGATGATGACTTTGATAATAGATTAAAAACCTTAGAATCTAAAGTCAATGTTTTAGAATCTAAGGTTGATAAATTGTATTCCTAGGTTAGTTTGGTAGGGGTGTTTAGATAAGGGGGTTGTATGAAAGCGGAAGATATTAAAAAAATTGATAGCGATGTTGAAGCATTCTTAAATTTTAGAAAAAAATTCACTAGGGCGGAATGGTCTGAACTTAATCATGTAATTGCGTTAGTAGAAAAAAATAGAGCCGACCAAGTCAAATTGACCGACTCTGATGTTGAAGAAATAAAAAATAGATTAACTAGTAATTTTATTATTCATTCTTCAAGGTTTGTTAAGAAGTAACTATTTGAATAAACATTGGATTTATCCTATAGTCTTTGCCTTTATAAGAAATATTGATGTAGTCAAGATCGTCATAGCTATCATATTTATTTCTTGCTTTAGGTGCGTGTACTATAGAGGATTCCTCTAGGAAGGAGAGAAAGATGGAAGAAAAA